>JAYENM010000089.1:0-3653 GCA_034722095.1 Caldifarciminota bacterium
TAGGATTTCTATTTCTTTTTCAGTTTTTATATAAAAGTGGGTGCCGTAAGAGAAGATGGATAAGTTTTTAAATCCAGGTGAAAAGAAATGATAAGAAAATTGTGTCCTCCTTTGGTGCTAACCATCTTAATGATAACTATATTAAGCAATTTGGCGATAGCTCAGTGTGCCGACTCCTGGGTAGTTACTGTACAACATCAATATGTTACCCCCATTGGTAGTTTGGCAAAGTGGTTTAAACCAACTTCAACATTCAGTCTAACAATTGGAAAGCAAACAAGCGAGCGTTGGGCCTGGAAAGTCAAATCTGAAATAATCCAATATCGTAAAGAAAATACAGAAGAACTTTACCACAAGGACCTGGAATTGGAACTGGTAATTTATGGTGCATGTGCTCAAGCTTCCTATGATCTGCTCAAAACTACATCTATTTTTCAGCCGTTTTTAACTGGTGGCGCTGGTTTATACCGCTGGTTTGGTCATCGAGGCGCCTATCAATTAAGTGAGGTGTTGGTTCCAAAAAGAGATCAGGACGATTGGAGCTGGGGATTTAATATTGGTGCGGGAATAAACATTTTTGCCATCCGCAATGTGGCTATAACACTGGAGAGTAGTTACCAGATTATAATTGGAGGACTCTGGCCAGCACTGGCATTACGGCTGGAAAATGTCAGTGGTTTTCAAAGTTTAAATGGAGCAATTGGGTTAATGATCTTTTTTTAAACATCTGGTTGGAAATTAAAGAGGAGAGGAGGTGATGGAAAGGCAATATTAATTAGTCGTTGAGGTAAAAAAGTAGAAACAGCAAACGGTGGTCAAGAAAAAAATCGATAGTTGCTTCTGCAAACTAACAAGAAGGAGGAATTGTTATGATTAGACCGTGAAAATTCTCTTGCGTGATGCTATTATTATCACTCATAATAGCAGTATTTTCTTCATCTACAGAAGCAGGATGGAAGTACTATAGTACCATTCCCGACACCACAATAGCTCCAGGGAGCTTTGGTGAAGAAACCCCAGGCTATATGGATATTGATTCTGAGGGGAATCTCTGGGTAATTTGTTACATGGCAAAGAAACTATATAAAGTTACCAATCCTGCTGGAGTTTTTGAGATTATTCCCATTTCTACTCCTAACTGGCAAACCGGTAGTGGACCTTCGGGAATTGTATGTGATGATGCCGGAAATGTTTATGTAACTTATGATGATGTTGGTCAAACAACTCAAGGAATATATAAATATTCTCTTGATGGAACAGAAATTGGTATGTATACATTGCCTTTCCGCCCCGGCCCTATTGATATTGACACAGCAGGAAATATCTATGTAGGACAGAAGACAGGTAAAAAGCTGGTAATCATTACTTCTCTTGATCCTCTTACTTATACTGAGTCGAATACTATTACAGCGCATCTGTTTCGTGGACTTAAGACTAATGCCGCCGGAGATACGGTTTATACCTACGGAGATTCCTATGCTCTGGAAAGATGGATAGGTACGCCGCCAGATGCCGCCACTTATAACAAGACCACACTAGATGAACTATCCTTCGCCGGATGGTCATCCGGTAAAGGAATTGGATATGATGGGAAATATCTCTACGGTGCTGTGACCAACCACGAAGTCGTTTATATTTACAACGAACAAGGGTTGATAACCGATGTTGTTGGTATGCTAAACGAAATAGTGAGCAATAATACAGGTTTTAATCATCCTGGTGAAGTTGCAATAAGCACTGACGGAAAGTATATGTTTGTAAGCGATCAGGGTAACGACAGGGTCCAGATTTATACCTGTAAAGAGGAGCAGGTGGGCGTAGAACCGATATTCAGCGGTACAGAGAGAATTCCAGGTAGATTCACTCTGTTTCAGAACTATCCCAATCCATTTAACCCCGGTACTACTATTAGCTACCGGATATCTAAAACTACGCTAACCAAAATTAGTATCTACAATTTGTTTGGACAGAAAGTGAAAACTTTAGTGAATGAAGAACAACAACCTGGCGTGTACAAAATGATCTGGGACGGAACAGATAATTCTGGTAGAATGCTGTCCAGCGGTGTGTATATTTACCAGTTACGGGCTGGAGATTTTCTCCAGACGAAGAAGATGGTACTGATCAAATAGGTTTTGGATAAACCCCGACTTCCGCAATTGATACTTTTAAATTCAAGGTTTGCTGATATTACTGAGTTCAGAGAGCATAAAATTCGGTCACACATTTTTAATAAAGAGATCTAGTTTGCTATTATTTCGCCATCTGAAGATTTTAAGTGTGGAAGTCGGGGTAAACACGTAAATTTGTTCTATACTTTAATCAAGAGACTTCCCCGATATGCTTGCATTGGGGAAGTTCATTTTTGAAGGTAAAGAAGTTAAGATGTCTCTGCGCTTAAGCCATTCAAACAGTAAGGAGTGAGTAACTCTTTTCAATCAAACCGCTTTTAGCAATTTAATTCCATTCTGGACAAGCATCTTTGCCTCTTCTAAGGACTCACCCTCAGCATAGAATCTAATTATTGGCTCAGTTTCCGAAGAGCGAATTAGAAGCCAACGAATATCTCCCAGTATGAACTTCAGGCCATTAAGCATATTTTTAAAGTAGAAAGTTCGAATATCTGTTACATTAAAAGCGCCTATCTTATCTATCCCTTTTTCAAGCAAGGAGGGTAGATACTCATATCTCTTTGCGCTATAACAGGGAAAATCTATGCGATAGTAAAAACTCTCTCCGTATTCGCTGGTCAATCTTTTAATAAGATCATTGAGAGTAACTTTATAATGACCGAGCAACTCAAGAAGCAATAGAATAGAAAACAGTCCGTCTCTATCAGGAATATGACAGCCAAATCCCCAGCCGCCACTCTCCTCAGCGCCAAAAACAATTTTACTGTTTAGAAATTCACGAGTCACATTAGCGAATCCAACGCCTACATCCTTCCATACTATATTAAGATTCTTCGCAACACGCTCTGCAATAGAGCAAACTGACGCAGTTTTTACAAAAGTGCCTTTCCCCTCTCTATTCTTAACAAGATACTCAAGAACAAGAGCAATTAAACTATGAATTGAGACGAAATTTCCTCTTTCATCCAGAACTCCAAGCCGGTCGGCATCCCCATCAGTTGCTACTCCCAGTAAAGCATTATGTTTATTAATCTTCTCTTTTAGAGAGTTGAGATTATTCTCTATCGGTTCAGGAAGTCCGTTATAGAACAACGGGTCACTCTTTTCTCTATGAGCAATAGCATTAACACCGTGTTTTTTAAGCAGATTATACAGGATAGCCTGGCCTGAGCCGCCCATACTGTCTACCACAACAGAGCCTTTAAACTGACCAATTTTGTCCCAGTAAAAAGACCTTTCCAAACAACTAACATAGGGTGAAATTATATCCTCGGTGGGAACTTCAGGAAGAGGTACTATTGATGGAATGTATGTTTCATCTGAATCCCAATCAAAATATTTGAGTAGAGCATCCAGTGTATCATCTACAACGGGGCCACCAAATGATTGCTTTATTTTAATACCATTATAAATTGGTGGGTTGTGACTGGCGGTGATTACGACTCCCAGGTTGGCATTATTCTCTTTTACTGTCCAGCTGACAACTGGAGTTGGAACAATATCATTAGATAGTATCACTTC
>JAYENM010000090.1:0-3637 GCA_034722095.1 Caldifarciminota bacterium
ACATTTACATCAGCTTTTGCAATGTCTTTTATGCCTTCAATGGATTCTATGTAGATTGATAATGGTGCATAACCATATTCGAAATCTGTAGCAGTAGCTGACCAACTGACGTCACCGCTTTCCCCACTTGATAGCGTTCCAATATTCTTGGTTAAACTTTCTGAAGTAGCAAAATCATTTGGTAGATCCAGCTCTACGGTAATGTCAGAGAGAGACATGTCCAGAGTGTTTGTAATTGTAGCATTAACATAAAACTCCTCAGCTTGTATTACATTGACCGGAATATCAAATGTAACGCTAAATGGCGCCTGAACCATAAAAATAGCAGTTGCTTTAGTGGTACCCTCCAGAATAATTCTGTGCTTCCCGGTTTGTGAATTATCAGGAATCTCATATTGGAACATTACACTCTTTCCGCTCTTGGGTGGTGTTGTTGCTATTTTTGTTTCCTCATAGATAATATTTTCCGAACCCCACATACCAGGCTCAGTTATTGTTAAGCTTAGATTTCTTGTCTCTGTTATTACGCCATTGTTAGAGATATTCAGATTTACATTGACCATATCTCCAATTGTGTAAGAGGATATCGCTTCATATTCACCTTCTACGGAAAATTGAGTTAATGTGTCTCCGTTACCAACAATTTCTCGAGCAAATTTACTGTATATCTCATCAAAGTCCGTCCCATTTCCGTCCCTTGTAGATGAATATATGAGATAAGACTCACCACTTTCTGGCGCTAATGTGCAGCCTCGAATTCCCGTAACTTCTACAATACCATCATGCAAAGTAACCTCTTTTAAAGTCATATTCTTGGAGAATGTGTAGATATCAACAAGGCCGTCTGTTCCAGAAGCGGTGTCGTAAATCACCATGTAATCAGCGCTTACATCAATACTCTGATCAGTATTTACTGAACCATATCCTGGAATATAGACTGCATCACCAACGCCAAGTAACGGAGTTGTTAAGCTGTAATCATGCATATTGCTGTCCGGATTGAAAATATACCAATTCTCTCTTGTGTAATCATCGTAATACTTGGTTTTATGTTCAACTGTCACAGGTACATCCTCTGGTTCAAATGTTTCGGTTGATTCGTTTGTTGTCTCATCGAAAGAGAGTGCAGTTGCTTCTCCAGGACTAAGCTCCACACTTAAACCGTCAACCGTTATCAGAGGATCCCACTCCGGACAAAGACCTGGAACCTTCTCTTTCCTTTCACAGAATTCTATATAAGCATCTTTTTCATCGAAACATCCACTTGGCTTTACTATCTCTACGCCCTCAAAGTATGGCTCTACTACAAGATATCTGCTTCCTATCCTCTCATATAAACCATTTAAGCCGCCATAATCGGGCAGCGAATACTGAATGCTATATGTTTCCTCTTCCCCAACACTGAGAAAATCAGAAGGCCCAGCTACATATATATCAGTTAATAGATGGCTTGGTCCCAATCTAGCAATTGTCGGCTTATCGAGAAACTTCAAGTGTAGCGGTCTTTTTATATCGATATGACCATTATTTTTTACAATAATATTAGCATTTATCACATCTCCATAATCGTAATTTTCAGAATCGAATTCTATTGTGGTGGAAACACTGTATCTATAAGGCTCTGGGAGGCCGGTGGTATCAAACCCCCTTTCATTAACGTAAACATCGGGGGTGTCATACATGATCCGAATGCCATCATACAAAGATTTGACTTGATACCAAGTAGGATCAGCATGGATCCACCTATCACCATTCCATATTCTGGCCCACTCGTGACGAACTTTCCTGTTTCCTCGTAGCTCTCTTGCAGGGATTCCTGCAGATCTTGCATTAGATACAAATAAAGTGGCATAATCATCACACACTCCAGTCGGGCGTTTATGAGTAGCCTTCCCTTCCGGATCGAAGTCGCTTTCTATGAAATCTATCATATTCTTCCACCAAGCGGTCTTTCCTTCTTGGTTGATTCCAGGGCAACGCCACTCCGCACAATCTACAGGCAACCAAGACAAGCACGCATCATAATCACCGCTCAAACTTTTATCTCCACACATATAACCTCCGTGTTGATGTGTTGGATCCGGGTATCCATATTGTTCCTCATAGGATTTTCTTTCGTCCATCATCATATGCCAGTATCCGTAGTATGAACCATCTATTCCATGCGCAAAAAGAAGTAGTTTTTTAGCAGCGTCCTCCACATTTGTCTCACCCGTTATTATTTTATCCAACACCGGCTTCCAAAGTTGGTAATTAAACTGATTGTAGCGGGGGTTGAACCACAATTTGAGACTCCACCAACCTGCCGACGAGCAGGGTCCAGCCTGTCCTTGTACATATCCTTCATATCCAGCAGATGGTTTAAATATCAAATAAAAATGCTTCTTCTCAGACGAAGCTAATAAATTGCCATTTGAATCTTTAATCTCGGCTATCGCGTTGTATTTTCCCACCGGATGCTCTTTTGTGCTATCTTTCCACTCTGCTCTATATTTTGAAATATCTGACCTATAAACTCCTCTTTTACTTACCGGAGATTTTACCCCTGTGTAATCGCTAATGTTAACAGAAACCTGAATATCATCCTTTGCTTCTGTAAGTGTTGCTCCATTTAATTCAACACCTATCTCAAACTCCGGATACAAATCGGAGTCTGCTCTGTAGTAGACTGGTGTATCGGCGCTATTTTCATACTGGGTTAATCTATTTCCACCGATAGCGAGAGAAACATTGGTTACGTTGTAAACTTTAATTTCAACTATATCTGATCCCCAACCAGTAGCAGTATCAGCCCTTACATTGATAGAATAACTTCCATATTCTTGAGGAGCTTTGATCTTGAGCCTATAATCTGTACAACTAATCCTCTCAAATTCTTCTATACCGACCTCGTTTCCACCCACGAAAACCTTAAAGTTTTCCTCGTCCAGAGGATATAATGGATTCCCACCAGCATCAGTGACCTTAGCAGATATAGTAACATCCTCACTAGACGCGTAACAGCTCTTCTCTGTAGAGACATCAACATTAACCCCACCTCCAACTGTCGTCCCATAATATGCTACTATGCTTTTCTCTTCGCCAGGTGAAAGCGATATATCTTTCCAATACATTAGAACACAGCTATCGCTTTCCGGCGACGTCACATAGCCTGGCGTATAGAACCTTCTACTTAGACTCCAAGAATAATCCCATAAAGAATCGTAAGCCTCTGGCCAATGGGCAAATACTATTTTATTGGGCGTATTGTCCCAACTTGCATAAATAACCAAAGAGCCCGGCTCTGGGTGTGCGTAGGCACTCCAATAATTGAATGCAACTGGTTCAAAACCTATTTCAAATTCACGAAGGTCCCCACCTTCCTCTCTTAAAGGAGCGCCATCGTTATCTGCTATCTGCGTATCCCATTGGTATCTAACCGATGGCGAAGCAGCACTTGCTCCATCATTTTTCAATTTCAATATGAATTTCGCTTGTTCACCTACGAGAATGATGTTTTGTGTGATCTCAATATTAGAGTTGCGCCGCAATTAGATTCCATGGTTGGCAAAAAGAGGGAAAGCTGGTAAACTAGGAGCGTAAGTGAACCAGTACCTCAAGGAGAGCCAACCATGCTTATGCGTTTCAAGAATCTGAG
>JAYENM010000091.1:0-3634 GCA_034722095.1 Caldifarciminota bacterium
TTTTAACATCAGTAATAATAAGTGGTGTGCTGGGAAGAAGCAGTTAATTGGAGTGCCTGCCTGTCATACGACCTGTATAGGCGGTAGGCAGGCAATAGCTTGCTATTGCCAAAACATGACAGGACACTTTATTCCTCTATGCATTACTAAGGTAATGCACTCCACTACGGACGATTTTAATGCCATCATGTCGCTTTGAAACATCCCAAAAATTAAGAGAAGAAAATTTGTGTAATTCGCACCATCTGTGTACATTCGTGGTATAATTTCGCGTTCAAGAAAAAATTGGGCTCCCACAGAGAACACGAAATTTTTTATGATTTTATTATTTTTTCGTGATCTTCGTGTGCTTAGTGGACTATATAATCTAAAATCTTGGTGTCCCTGACTGCCGTCAGGCAGGTTGGTGGTTATGAATATACAAGGGTATAAAAAACCTTGACATTTCCAAAATGGTATGATAAAATAATAGCACTTATGAAAAATATACTCTTAACAGGCAGGCCTGGTATCGGAAAAACAACCCTCATTTTGAAGGTAGTGAAAACTCTAAATATTGACGCAAGGGGATTCTACACACGGGAGATAAGAAAGGGTAGTGCGCGGGTGGGATTTGAGATTGTGGAGATAGGCAAGGACAATGCCAAAAGAGAGAGATTTGCACATATCGATTTTGATAAAAGATACAGGGTAGGCAAGTACGGAGTGAATATATCTATACTTGATGAGATCGGTGTAGAGGCAATAAAAAAGGGCATTGAAGAGAAAAAACTGATAATTATAGATGAAATCGGAAGGATGGAGTTATATTCAAAAAGATTCCGAGAGATGGTTATCCTTGCTCTAAATTCGTCATCACCCGTCTTGACAACCATCACTATGAGCCCTCTTCCATTCGTACAGAATATTAAGCAAAGAAAAGATGTGACTATTTTAGAGATAACAAGAGACAACAGGAATAAGCTTTCAGATGAGATTATTACAAACTTTCAAGCCCTTCCATAAATTTCGGTCATTTCCCTGAGCTTTCGTTTCAGCGTCGGTGTTATCTTGTCAGGTAGAAGTCGCCACTCCCAATTTCCTTTGGAGGTAGCAGGTCGGTTCATTCGAGCCTCTTCTCCCAGACCGAGAATATCCTGCATAGGAAAGATAACCATATCTGCAACAGACATCATAGTAAGTCGAATTAATTCCCAGTGAAGTTCTTCAAAAGGCACCTCTTTCCCTATATAACAAAACAATCTCTTTCTTTCGTTAGACTTTGCTTCTCTCTCAAACCATCCTTTTATTGTATTATTGTCATGAGTCCCTGTATAGAAAACACAGTCTTTCACTACATTATGGGGTATGTAAGGACTTTGGGGAAGGTTTTCACCAAATGCAAAGAGAAGAACCTTCATTCCCGGGAACTTGTAACGATTCATTACATCTCTTACATCAGGCGTGATGACACCAAGGTCTTCAGCAATGATAGGTAAATGGGGAAATCTATCTTTAAGTTTATTAAAGAAATCCATTGCTGGAGCCTTTATCCACTTGCCGATAACAGCGGTCTTTTCTGTTGCCGGAACCTCCCAGTAGGCAACAAAGCCACGAAAATGGTCAACCCTTACAAAATCGAATAAATTCAGATTATGCTCTATTCTCCGCAACCACCAATTATACCCCTTCTCCTTTAACATTTCCCAGTTATACAATGGATTTCCCCATAGTTGTCCCGTTTCACTGAAATAGTCCGGGGGCACACCGGCAACAACATAAGGTCTTTTTTCGTTGTCAAGTTTAAATATCTCATGATGAGACCAGAGGTCCACACTATCATAACTGACATAAATAGGTATATCTCCTATGATTTTAATACCTCTTTCATTAGAATATCTTCTGAGAGACAACCACTGTCTTGCAAAGACATATTGAATAAATTTTTCCCTCTCAATTTCATTATGAAGTTTCTCTTTTAAAGACCGCAAAGCCTCCGGCTGTTTATCCTGTATCTCATTCGGCCATTCGCACCAAGACTGACCGCGGAAATATACTTTAAGTGCAAGAAAAAGAGCATAATCTTCAAGCCAATAAGAATTTCCTGTACAGAATTCCTTGTATTCACGATTAGTTCTCATCTTTTTAAAGCGCTCATAAGCAAGATTAAGAAGGTTTTTCTTGTAATTGCTAACCCCTTCATAATCGACTTTATCAGCGGGGAATTCAGGTAAAGAAGAAATGTCCTCTCTTTTAACTAAACCGTCTCTTTCTAAAAGTTCCGGGCTTATTAGTAATAAGTTTCCTGCAAAAGCAGATATCGTGCCGTAAGGGGAATTACCATAGACTAAATCTGTTGGGGCGAGAGGAAGAATCTGCCATAGACTCTGCTTGGTCTCAACAAGAAAATCGGCAAACTTGTAAGCCTCCGGCCCCATATCCCCGATGCCGTATGGGGAAGGAAGGGATGTAATATGCAAAAGAATACCGCTTTTTCTCTTCATAAGCTAAAATCGGACGCAGATTAACGCAGATTTACACTGATTTTACTGCAGAGTTTAAATAAAGCATATAAAATAAAAAACACTTATTTCAAGACTTATCTTTTTGGAACTTCCTTAAGCTTAACAAGTTATCTCTTTTTTATCTGCGTGTATCTGCGTCCAAATTGCCCTCCATCTTTTTGTAAATCTTGTTATATTCAAGAATCATTCTGTGAGTATTGAAGTAGGATGCGTTTATTGCAACCGTATTCTTCATTATCTCTATCCATTTCTGTCTTTCGTGATAAAATAGAGGCAGAATTTCTTTTTCCAGTTTATCATAAAGATTTTCCGCATTATCTGTTAGACTCCAACCTGTTATTCCCTCCTTGCATCCCTCAATCCACCATCCATCCAGAGTGGACAGCGAAGGAATTCCATTATGGGCTGCCTTCATGCCGCTGGTCCCACACGCCTCCATTGGTGGTTTTGGATTGTTAAGCCAGAGGTCCACCCCCTGTGTGAGAAGTTTTGCAATCCCAATATTATAGTTCTCAATGTATGTTACCTTTATCTTCCCATTTAACTCTCTGGCACTGTTTATTACTCGTTTTATTATACTTTTTCCCTCATTGTCATGTGGGTGTGCCTTGCCGGAGAATATTATTTGAATATCTCCCAAGCTCTTTAACCTGTCCAGATTTGAAAATATGATATCTGCCCTTTTATAACCAATAAATCGACGCGCAAAACCTATCGTAAAAGTGTTAAGGTTAAAATCACTTTTCACAAATTCAAGTAACCTCTTTTTTGCCTTTATATGGGAGGACCATATTACTTCTGGGGGAACTCTCTCGGCCCCTCTAAGAAGATGAGGCTCTTCTCTCCATCCGGGTGTATACTCATCAAACAGGATAGCAAATTCTGGTGATGTCCAGGTAGCAGAATGAACTCCGTTTGTAATTCCATCAATATTGTCCCTTTTAAACATCTGCCTTGAGACATCCCTGTGCCTTTTTGATACGCCATTAACATAACCTGAACCATAAAATGCAAGTTCCGTCATATCAAGCTCTCTTTCCCATTCTGGAAGAAGTTCTTTTACAAGATCTGATTCAAATCTGTCATGCCCTGCAGGTATTGGTGTGTGAATGGTAAAAAGGCATCTATTT
>JAYENM010000092.1:0-3617 GCA_034722095.1 Caldifarciminota bacterium
TAGACCTTGCTTCGCCAAAATAGGGCAAAAGGAAGCATTTGAAGATGGAAACTGGATTATAAGCCTCATTTCCTTGAGATGAGTAGAATTTCTCTACAAGTGGTGGGATGAATGACCAATCAATGAAATCAAAGACGATCTTTAATGGGTCATCTGGTTTTATCCTTTGGACTGCTCTAAGCAATTCAAAGGAAAGTTGCCTTTTGGTTTTAAACTTCATCTTGACCTCCTTTCTGAAACCTATTATAACATAAAAAGAGAGGAAGGTCAAGAAAAAAGAGGAGGTGATAGCATTTTGTGGGTATCCATAGAATCTTAACAAATGGGCATCTACGAATGTTAAACAGCCTCCCAAAATGGAAGGAGGTGAAAGATGAGTAAGATTCAAATTGAAGGTTTATTAAAAGACGCCGCCTTTTTGGCAGATAAAGATAAAGGCATTCCTCACTTTTGTATAGAGCCTGAAAATCGTGGGGATTTTTGGAAAAATCTATCAAAGTACACTGCTACAAAACCTATCAATCAGGCTTTTAATGCGATGATGACTAACCGCTCATTTGACGAAGTGACGGAACGATTTTTACGCAATCTATCGGTTAAAATACCAAAAGAGGAGAGTGGAAATTTAGAGAAATTTGTTGCCGAGGCAAGGAAAGTCCTCAAGAAATATCATGAGCTCAGGAAAGCCAATGTTTCAGAATTTATAAAAGCAAAGAACTCTTTGCTTTCGGCAATCTTTGTTTTGACAAGATATCATGAGTTAAAGGAGGTGTGTAATGAGTAAAGATACTACACTATTTAGTGACATTCAGATTTTGTCACGGGGAGTCTATCTTCAAGTTGGTTTTGAAGTCAAGCTCCTCGACGACGCGGTAATTCGCTCTAATGAACCAGAAGAAATATTGTCATATTCTTATGAAGAGTTAGGTAACCGTTTTATAATTCCATGGAGAAAGTTTAAGGGTAAACTAAGACGACTCGTGATGGAACAACAGAGGAGGTTTGGGATTGCACAGAAATGTTGCCTAAAGAATAATCTCTGCTTGAAGTGCCCATCCTGCTTGCTTTTTGGAGGGACAGGCGAAACATCGACAGCAAAGTTACCTTATAATCTTCTGTCACGGGTGCTGGGTGAAACCCTTATCTCTAAGGATGAATTAAAAGACGTAAAAACCTATACTGCAAACGCGGTTGATGAGATTGACCTAACTACTGGTCAGGCACTAATGACTATTCTTACAGTACCTGCTGAAACAGAGTTTATAGGCATTGTTACCCTCCGTGACCCAACACCAGAACTTACGGCTATACTTGTTGATAATCTTAAAAGGGTAGCTAGAATTGGAGCTTCTACTCGGGAATGGGGAAGATGCGAGGTTTCTGTTAAGGGGTATAGATTATCAAATCGAGAGGATATATCTGTCTATGAAATTATAAAAATTGGCTGGGAAGAAGGCTCATTTAAAAAATTTGAGGAACTTAAACTGCCCTCTGATATTGAAAAATGCTATAAGGATGTGAATGAAGAATTTAACAGGGTTTTGGAAAACACTTTAAGTTAGAAGAAGTAGAATGCTGAAGCTCTATCTATATAAGATAAAACTTGTTGATCCTCTATTTTACGCTCGCGAAGGACTATCGGGTGCTTTTACACCTCCGTATCTACATGGAACTGCAGTAAATCTTGCAGTTAAGTCTGCCTTGAATTTTGATCCAGAAGACCAACCTTTATTAGTGTCAGACCACAATGGAGGGAGAAATATCCCAAGATATTCAAATTCTCTTGTAAGCGATAATTTCTATTTTACCCCGGCACGGCTGGTTACACCTCTCAACTATTTCCCAGCGATTACGAAAGGAGAGAATGACGGGTATATTTTCAAGACTGGAATGGGGGAGCTGTTTCAAGCGGGAATGCTAAATTATATCTCACCTGAAGCTGTTTTTGAGGGTTACCTTATTGAGAAAAAAGCATACAGTTGGCCCTACCTTATAAGACTGGGCAGCTTTAGAGGCAAGGCCTCTTTTACACTTTTTGAGCTCGAAATGATGAGGTCTTTACACGAGTTGACTACAGTAAATCACCCAATTGATCCATTGGTTACATCTGTTAAGAGAGGAATAACTATAAATATGTTTCCATATCCTTTAGTGGAAAATGCCCAAACATACCATACAATGCTCACCAAGAGAAACGATGGTTCTAAACATGTTATAGCTTTTCCTGATAAATGGGACCTCCCTTACTTAGAAAAGATTAGAGGAGGCAAAAAGGCAACTATTGTTTAAACAAGTGAAAAATTGCAAGAAATCTTCTAAAATGTGGGTGAGAATCCTTCTATAAGGAAACAAGAGGCGGTTCGATTTATTGAGGATTATGGCAGGGAGCACTTCCTCAACGAGAGGGTTAAGAGCATAAGGGTTAAAACGAGGCTAAATGATTTTTATATATACGCCACTGTATGGAATTACTATGGCGAATGCTGGTATGAAGACCCTGTTGCGAGACTCCAGTGGCAGGGAGATGATACATACCAGCTCGCATATTTCCGACACACGGGAAAATGGCATAATATATTTGAACTTGTTGGGACACTAAAAGAATGTCTTGACTGGGTTAAGGATAATACCTACGATGTGTTCTGGGAATAGTGAATTTAGGGGCTGAACGAGACTCGTATGAGAATTAAATTAAGACATAAAACCAACGACAGTAAACCAAAGACTTTTTGGTTGGCATTTCTTATATAGTCTGCTGTCTAAATAAATCGTCTCTTAAAGTCTCTTGCAAGTCCCTGTTAGATGTTTTTTGACAAATTGACATTCTTGATGTATAATTAACCTGGTTAAATATACATTATCAATGTATAAATGGAAAGGATAAAGGGGCTTTTGGAGAAATGGATAAAATCACTGGCACGCTTGTCTGGTATTATTACATCTGCCCTCGTGAGGTGTGGCTTATGGCTCACGAGCTGAATCCTGCACAAGACAATCCTTTTATTGAAATCGGCAGACTGATTCACGAGGATAGTTATGCACGAGAAAAGAAGGAAATTACCTTTGGCAATATTAAATTTGACATACTGAAAAGGGAAAATAAACAGACTGTAGTGGCTGAAGTAAAAAAGTCGTCGCGATATGAGAAGTCTGCCCGAATGCAGCTAGCATTCTACTTACATAGATTAAAACAAATGGGGATTGATGCTAAGGGTGAGTTGCTTATTCCTAAAGAGAAAAAACGAATCCCAGTGGAACTTGATGCCGATATTGAAAAGCAACTTAAAAGAGCAACCACGGAAATTGGAGATATTATCTCCTGGGAGGTACCTCCGAAACCCGAGAAGAACAAATTCTGCGGGAAATGCGCCTATAGAGAGTTTTGCTGGGCATAGGGAAGCAGTGACGAGTAACAAGTGAAGCGTAAAGCGTGAGGCGTGAAGCGTGACGGGAAAAATTTGTTAAATCTGTGTAATCTGTGGCTGCAAAATCAGTGTAATCTGTGTTTCATGAAGAAGACTATTTACATATTTTCAGACGGTGAATTGAAACGGAAAGAGAATACTCTCTACTTTCAGAGTGAAAAAGGTAAAAAATATGTACCGGTAGAAAATACT
>JAYENM010000093.1:0-3576 GCA_034722095.1 Caldifarciminota bacterium
TACAATCTTTATTTTGTGATTCTTTTTCCTTTCAATATTCTCTTTAACATCCATCTCCACAATTGTCTTCTCTGCTTTTCTCCTGTCAGGACACTTTTCGAGGATAAAAACCATATTGTGTTGTCCCTTTGCACCCTCAAAAATCTTTGTCTCACCAAAATCTACAATCTCTTTTATTAAAGCCTGTTCAAGAATGTATTTCCTCAATTTACCTGCTCCATCAGTAGCTGGCCAGTAAGATGTGGTTATAAATCCTAGCTTCCCCCCCTCCTTTAATTTTGATAAACCAAGTATTATGAAGAAATAGAGATAGTCCATCTTGCCTTGATAGAAGTTCTTCCACCAGTAGTTTGGATATTTTGACAATACTGTTCTAAAAAGCTCCTTGTGTCCCTTTTCTCCCACATAGGGAGGATTTGAACAGACATAGTCAAACTTATCCTCCTTCCTTATTCTCTCATATACTTCCCTCTTATGCGGGTCATGTAAAGCCATTATTTTACTATATTCTCCGGGACTTTCTTTTACCTCTGCACTATTTACAAGCACTGCTCTTGGATTGTGGAGTCCGAGCGCATCACAAGGAACCACCGAGAGTGTAAAATCAGGAAATCTATGTTGATGGGGAAGTAGAGCAAAAATTCTTTTGAACAATGGGGTGAGTTGAATCAAAAGATTTACCTCGGTGATATAGTGGGAGAATAAACTGACTTCACTGCCGCATAATCCGTTCACGAGTGCAAACATAACTTCAATCAAATCATCTATATCATTATCGTTGTAATGTGAGGTTTTTGTGAGCCTTCTTGCCGCCTCTACAAGAAAACCTCCAGAGCCGGTGCAGGGGTCAAAAACAAGTCTTTGTTTTCTCCTACCATTCTCATATACAAAGAAGGAATCATCGTCTTTATATCCCACCCTATCCCATATAAGTTTTATAATCTCTCTCGGTGTATAATACTGTCCCTTATTCTTCCTATCAACAGTGTCAACATATTCCTCATAAATCTTTCCCAGGACATCTGTATTTAGTTTGCTTAAGTTATATTTTGAAAATTCATAAAGCACATCCACAAGTGCCTCATTGTTCGGTACATACCAGTGGTAGTTGTTCGGAACAGAATAGAGCCAGTAGTACTTGTCACCCGCAAAGTGAAATGCCTGATTCAGAACACGCTCAACCTCCCTTTGCAGTCGTTTATACCATTCATCAAATCCACCATCATAAAGAGACTCTTCTATAAACCCTGTATCTTCCCACATCCTCGCAAGGAGAATTCTCGTCATCGTAAAATATGCTACACGGGAAAGGTATATCTTGAAAGCCCTGTATTCCAAAGAGCCATCCTTTGCATCCATAAATTCATTGAGATGTCCTTCGCCAGGTTTTCTGGTTCTGTCAACTTCACAGGCTATTGTCTCAAGTTCATTCTCTATTTCTCTTTTGCGACCAGGGTCGAACCTTAAACCCCGGGAGAGTTCTTCCTTTTTTGAGAGTGTATCACCAAGAAGAATTTCTACAACCTTTCTTATGGAATCGGTAAGGATGGTGGAATCGAGTTCTTCCTCGCCAGTCCATTTTCTTGCCTTCCTTATGATTTCTATTTTTTCCATCATTCCCAGTTTTTTATGAGAAAATTGTCTGACAAAGGCAAGAAACTTTTTTGCATTTGGATAGTCAAGGACTACCTTTGGATGAGATTTATAGTTTGTGTACAATTCCAGAAAACTGAAGGAATATTCCTGCAAGGGAGATTTCGGGAGAGATTCATACACCTCAAGCTCTCTCATATTAGTTATTACTCCCCACTTCACCCCACAGGACTTTATATAGCTTGAAAGTTGATTGTAGTGAGAGGATAGTGCTTTTGTATCTGTCCCCTTTATCTCAAAGATAAACGAATGGATATTTGTATCTCTTGGAATAAAGTCAGGGGTCTTTGCTGTTGGACTGAATTCTGAAAGAAACTCGTCCTTTGGAAATTTTAGAACATCTGTGAGGAAGTCATTCCATAGCTTTGGTTTTATGAAATCATCCTCATCAGAAAAGTTACCTTCCCTCATATAGTCCAGATAGTTTCCAAACCTGCTGTGAGAGATTTTTTCGTATAATTTGGAATATCTATCCAGTATCTTGATGGTAGATTGGATAATTTTCAGATTGTCCTTCATATTGATTTATTGTATCATAACTCCATTAATTTGTCAAGAAGAAAGTTAATAGGGATTTTAAGAGATTGAATTTTTTATTCTTTATCTCACATGGGTCTCATTTTTTCTGTTTTGCAATAATGTAATGCCCCTATACACCTTTTCTATGCCCCACCGCTACGATGACTACATCTTTTTGCATAATTTTATATATATACTACACGATAATCAGCAATCCATACGGATCCTTCGGATGCGAATACGCCAGAAACCCTTATATTTACCCTTTAATTGTTTACTGCTTACTTTTATAGAACAGTTTAAAACTTTATGGGACAGTTTAAAATTCATATATGTTCATATAAAAGTATTCCATAATTTCACAATTTATGTATCATTCTGATTCAATTATATATCATTCTAAAATTTAGTTTGATACATATAAGGCTGATACATAATTTATTTTGCCTTAATATATCTTGCCCCCTTTTTTTCACCAACCATCTCCAGGAGGCCTAAATCCACCAATCTCTGTGCCAAGCGAGAAGCCCGTAGCCTAGACATCCCAAGAGCCTGCCGGATATCTGCATTTTTCACAAATCCCTTTTTTTGAATGAGACCCTCAATAACTCTGTATTCATACGGAATATCTGTCACCCTTTCTTTTTCAAAAGGTTAAATAACTCGGTACACTCTACCCCCTTTTTGGGGTAATCTGACAATGCCTTTTCTAACCATTTCTTTAATCTCTTTTGCCGCCGTATATATACCACATCACAAACCTTTTGCCAATTTTTGCTTGTAAATGAACCACTGTGGGCACGAGTGAAGAGTAACATTCGCTTTTGGTCCGGATTGAGATTTAAATTATCAAACTGTCTTAGCCATTCCATATCCTCTACTGAATACATAGGTTGATTCTTTAAGGCTACAGAAAATAGTGAATCAGCCACAATTTTAATCTCCGGGGGATATAACCCATTCTTTTCCATCTCCTCAAACATCCTTGGGATACCTTCCCCAGTTTCTCGCGCATATCCTAAATCAGTCAATACCCGAACAATGAGAGGATTCCTGCTGGCACGAACCCGCTCCCTTTTGAGAATTTTTTCCAGGGTAACTGGTTCAGGAGGTAGACCAGGGCTCCGGATCTCTATTCGATCATCAAACATCCACATCTCAATGGATAATCCCTGAATACTGTAGTCCCTGTGGGCAACAGCATTCACAATTGCCTCCTGCCAGGCAAAAGCAGGATATTCAAACTTTTCGATAAAGAACAGATCGTGAAGGTATTGCCGTTCTTTAATGTGGGCAAAAATTGTTTTGTATGTTTCTTCAATTAACTTTACCAAAGGTAGTTCTATTCTTGCCCTTTTGATGATATTCAATTCTCTACCTACTTTTCTTTCTGTCCCTTCATAT
>JAYENM010000094.1:0-3565 GCA_034722095.1 Caldifarciminota bacterium
AAGTCTTATTTTTTCCTGTTCGGATGTAAACATAATCTTTGATTATGCATATAGAAACTATCTCAAGATCCGCATGGACAAGATTGTCACCTGCCTACCGTCAGGCAAGAGTAAAGGTTGCTTTGTTGATTAGTTAGAATCTAACAAACTAACAAACTAACAAACTAACAAACTAACAAACTATCTGTCTTCTTGTTATTTCTCCTGTTGGTCTAAAAGCGCCTCTTTCACTACCTCATCTACTCTCTCAACAAATACAAATTTCAATCCCTCTTTTTCTCTATCAGGTATCTCCGTTAAGTCCTTTTCATTCCATTTAGGTAGTATTATTTTTTCAATACCTGCCCGTTTCGCTGCAAGCACCTTCTCCTTAACTCCTCCCACAGGCAAAACCTTCCCTCTCAGGGTGATCTCACCTGTCATAGCGACTTTTGGATTTACAGGTTTCTCCGTGAATAATGAGACCAGTGCAGTAGCAATTGCAACACCCGCGGATGGCCCATCCTTTGGTATTGCGCCTTCAGGTACATGTATGTGGATATCGTACTTGTCAAAGATAGTGTCGTCGATTTTAAACTTTTCTGCCTGGGACCTCACATAGGAAAGAGCAGCTTTTGCGCTTTCTTGCATCACTTCACCAAGTTGTCCTGTAAGGGTGAGTAGCTTCTTTCCTCTCATCCTTGTAGTCTCTATGAATATAATATCTCCACCAGCAGGTGTCCACGCAACTCCCGTTGCAATTCCTATTTCTCCTTTCATTTCTGCAAGTTCCTGATAAAATTTAGGAGGACCAAGAAAATCGGGCAGGTTTTCAGCGGATATAACTTTTCTTTTTCTATTTCCTTTTGCAACTTCCTTTGTGACCTTTCTCACGCAAGACGCAATCTCTCTTTCAAGATTTCTAACCCCAGCCTCTCTTGTGTAACCGCTCATTATTCGTTTTGTTGCACTGTCTTCTAATTTTATATATTTTTTTGTCAGCCCGTTTTCCTTTATCTGCTTCGGTATCAGAAATTGCCTTGCAATCTGTAGTTTCTCTTCCATTACATAGCCCGGTAGTTTCAGCGTCTCCATCCTGTCCAAAAGTGCTGGAGGTATGGTATCAGTGACATTTGCTGTAGTTATGAACATAACCTTTGACAGATCAAAAGGAACATCCAGATAATGGTCCATAAATGCATGGTTCTGTTCAGGGTCAAGCACTTCAAGAAGAGCAGATGCAGGGTCGCCCCTGAAATCCATACCTATCTTATCCACTTCATCAAGCATGAATATGGGATTATTTGAACCTGCCCTGCGTATGCTCTGGATAATTCTTCCCGGAAGTGCGCCAACATATGTCCTTCTATGTCCCCTTATCTCTGCCTCGTCCCTTACCCCTCCAAGAGAGAACCTAATAAACTTGCGTCCGAGTGCCCTTGCAATGGACATTCCAAGAGATGTCTTGCCGACGCCGGGAGGTCCGATAAAACACAAGATGGGACCCTTTGTATCAGATTTAAGCTTCCTTACAGAAAGATACTCTAAGACCCTTTCTTTTACATCTTCAAGATCATAATGGTCCTTATCGAGGATTCTTTTTACCCTGTCTATATCTAATCTGTCTTGTGTCTGCTTTGCCCATGGAAGAGACACCAGCCAATCAAGATATGTTCTTACAACAATATATTCTGCCGCCTGAGGAGGGATTATCCTAATCCTTTGAAGTTCCTGATAGGCAATTTTCTCCGCTTCCTTTGGAAGTTTTGCTTTTTTTATCTTCTGGGTCAACTCCTCTATCTCTACAGTTTTCTCGTCTTTTTCACCAAGTTCCTTCTGTATTGCACGCAATTGCTCTCTTAGATAATATTCGCGTTGGCTTTTTCCCATTTCTGTTTTGACCTCAGAGCGTATTTTTTCCCCTAGTTCAAGTATACTTTGCTCTTTTGTCAGAATCGGCAGAAGTTTTTTTAGTCTCTCTTTTACGTTCATAGTTTCCAGTATAGTTTGTTTCTCTTCAATGCTCACATTTAGCTGAGCAATAACGAAATCTGCCAATCTACCCGCTGACTGAATATTTTCAAGCATCACGCTGAGTTCATTTGGCAAATAGGGGGCAAGGTTTATTATGTTGTGGAACATAGTAGTGACATTTCTCATCAATGCCTCTATTTCTAAGTCCTTTATGTCTGTCTCCTTAAGTACTTCTATCTTCGCTTTCATATATGGTTTATCCTGTACAACTCTCTTTATCCTTATTCTCTCCGTCCCCTGAACGAGTATCCTTATGCTTCCATCCGGAATTCGCAGAAACCTCAGTATAAGTGATGCAGTCCCTATATCATACAACTTGTTATCCTTCTTTGTAGCGAAACAGCCGATAATCTTATCTCCAGACAGGCTTTCATCGATGAGTTTTTTAGATGGTTCATCGCCCCTTGCTGTTGGAACAAGCAGGTAAGGAAAGACAACAGTGTCAGGTATTGGTAGTATGGGTATTATATCAGGAATTGCTTCTTTCATTTATCCTCCGATTCTATTTATGAGTTTTCAATCTCGATTACCTTAATTTTTTTAGGAAGTTTTTTGTTTAGAGTCAATTTGAATATTCCATTGGATTGTTCAATAAGGATATTTTTGATATCTATCTTCTGGGGCAGAAGTAAATCTCTAGCAAACTTCCCGAATCTTATTTCTACTTTGTAATGACTTGTATTCTTTTCACTTTTGAGAGTGTTTTTTCTCTCCCCGCGAATCTTTATAACCTGTTCGTCTTCAATAGTGATTTTTAAATCCTCTTTGTCTACCCCAGCGAGTTCTATAATAAGAAAAAAGGATGTTTCATTTTCGTATAAATCGATATACGGTAACCATTCGCCCTTTAAGCTTTCTATCAGATGGTATGCATGGTCAAACAGCACAGAATCCATATCCTTTGTAATCATTTAACAACCTTCCTTTAATTGAAATTTAATTGTTACTTTATCCCCTCTGTGTACCTTGAATATTTCTGCAAAAGAACCATTTGGCACAGAGAGTTCTAAAAGATCAGAACTGCCCCAGATAGCAATAGGTTTTTTGCCCTCGTATGTCTTACTTATTCTGTCGATTGTCCTTCTTTTTACTTCTACGATAAACTTATCAGAGTTTGCCAGCGAACGGGATATGTTTGTTATCACATTACCAAAATGATCCACATCAACAACCTCTCCCAGTATACCATCTGCTATCTTTTTGGGAGAAGAAAATAGGTGCCTGACTATTGATGATACTGGTTTTGCCAGAGAACTCACCTGAATACCTGAGGCAAGTTTTGCAGCCACAGGTGCAAACACATCCCTGCCATGGAATGTCGTGGATTCTGGTTTTCCATTGGTTATCTTGTACGCCGTGGACTTGTCAGTGAGAACGAGACTCAAGACTCCGTTATCGGGAGCAACGAAGAAATATTTTTCTGTCTCAACTATAATTGGATTTCTTTTACTACCTACTCCAGGGTCCACAACGACGAGATGGACAGTCCCTTCAGGAAAATACTTGTATGCCTTATATAATATAAATGCTGCCTTTTTAATGTCCTGTGGCG
>JAYENM010000095.1:0-18028 GCA_034722095.1 Caldifarciminota bacterium
AGAGAAAGGGGAAAATCCTGAGCGTGCTGTCAGGAGAGAACTCCTTGAGGAGACAGGTTATGTTTCCAACAACATAGAACATGTTGTGAATTTCTATACCAGCCCGGGTTATTCAACCGAGGCTTTGTATCTATATTTTGCATACAATTTGAAGAAAGAGATTCCCAATTTGGATTACGATGAGAGTATAAGTTTAAAACTTTTACCCCTGAGTGAGTCTCTCAATATGATAAAAGAGGGAAGAATTTGTGATGCAAAGACAATAATAGCAATGATTATTGCGGGCTCGAAAATTTTTTAATTTTTTTCTTGACAAAAAGTGAAAATTGTGCTATAATATATATATAGTAAAAAGTTCTTTGAAAATCATATAGCGTGCATTACCTCTAAAGTCAATTATGGAGGGTTTGATCCTGGCTCAGAACTAACGCTGGCGGCGTGTCTTAGACATGCAAGTCGAACGCCCCGTCTTTGACGGGGAGTGGCGAACGGGTGAGTAACACGCGGACAACCTGCCCTCAGGTGGGGGATAACCTCAAGAAATTGAGGCTAATCCCGCATAGTCCCCTTTTGACGTGAGTTGATTGGGGTAAACCCTTCGGGGGCCCGAGGAGGGGTCTGCGTCCTATCAGGTAGTTGGTAGGGTAATAGCCTACCAAGCCTATGACGGGTAGCTGGCCTGAGAGGGTGACCGGCCACATGGGGACTGAGACACGGCCCTGACTCCTACGGGAGGCAGCAGTCTAGAAATTTGGGCAATGGGCGAAAGCCTGACCCAGCGACGCCGCGTGAGGGATGAAGGCCTTCGGGTTGTAAACCTCTTTCAGGGGAGAAGAACCCCGCCTCTGGCGGGGAGACGGTATCCCCAGAAGAAGCTCCGGCTAACTCCGTGCCAGCAGCCGCGGTAATACGGAGGGAGCAAGCGTTGTTCGGAATTACTGGGTGTAAAGAGGGCGCAGGTGTCCTGCCAAGTTTCGGGTAAAATCCTTGGGCTCAACCCAAGAATTGCGCGGAAAACTGGCAGGATTGAGCATAGGAGAGGAAGGCGGAACTCCCAGTGTAGCGGTGGAATGCGTAGATATTGGGGGGAACACCAGTGGCGAAGGCGGCCTTCTGGACTATTGCTGACACTCATGCCCGAAAGCCAGGGGAGCAAACAGGATTAGATACCCTGGTAGTCCTGGCCTTAAACGATGTGAGCTAGGTGTCCCGGAATATATTCTGGGGTGCCGCAGCTAACGCGATAAGCTCACCACCTGGGGAGTACGGTCGCAAGGCTGAAACTCAAAGGAATTGACGGGTACCCGCACAAGCGGTGGAGGATGTGGCTCAATTCGAGGCTACGCGAAGAACCTTACCCGGGTTTGACATGCTGGTAGTACCGAACCGAAAGGCAAGGGATTCCCCATACGGAGAAAGCCAGCACAGGTGCTGCATGGCTGTCGTCAGCTCGTGCCGTGAGGTGTTGGGTTAAGTCCTTAAACGAGCGCAACCCCTGCCCTTAGTTACCAGCCTCGCTTCGGCGAGGGGCACTCTAAGGGGACTGCCCCGAATAACGGGGAGGAAGGTGGGGATGACGTCAAGTCATCATGGCCTTTATGCCCGGGGCAGCACACGTCCTACAATGCTCGGTACAACGGGTTGCAAAACCGCGAGGTGGAGCTAATCCCTTAAAGCCGGGCTCAGTTCGGATTGCAGTCTGCAATCGACTGCATGAAGCTGGAATCGCTAGTAATCGCGGATAAGTATGCCGCGGTGAATACGTTCCCGGGTGTTGTACACACCGCCTGTCACACCATGGAAGCCGGCAGTGCCCGAAGTCCCCGCTTTAGCGAGGCCGAAGGCAAGGTTGGTGACTGGGGTGAAGTCATAACAAGGTAGCCGTACGGGAACGTGCGGCTGGATCACCTCCTTTCAAAGAGAAAAAGATAGAAGAGCAATCTTCTATTTAGATAAGCTGTTTAACCCTTATGACTGACGAGGTGATGCACGCTTTTTTTCTGTCTGGGCTATGTAAGTAGTTAAAAAGATGAATTTCCGACGATCTATATGGGCTCATAGCTCAGTTGGCAGAGCACCCGGCTGATAACCGGGAGGTCAGTGGTTCGACCCCACTTGGGCCCATAGCTTTGTTTTATATTATTAATTCTTGCCTTTCTAGTACTCTTGCCTGGACAAATACTGCTTCGTAACATCTTTCTCCTGTTATTTTAGTATCCGACGATGCGAGAAATTTAGAGAAAGTTGGGTGATATTTAAAACCATCCAGCCTTTCTAAGGATATTCTCTGCTGACTTATGAATTGATGCATAAAATTTGGGATTTACCCGCTGAAAAACCAGAAATCCATGCCTGATAACCGATGACCGCCAACTGATAACCAAGTAGGGGGTGTAGCTCAGCTGGGAGAGCATCGGCTTTGCAAGCCGGGGGTCAGGGGTTCGAATCCCCTCACCTCCATAGTATAAAAACTTTTTTGAAAGATTTTTTTACTTGACAAATTGACATTTTTGTATTATAATATAGTGAAGGACGTTCTTTGACAATCATATATGGATTGGTAGGCGGCTATAAGATAAGATACTAAGGGTATATGGTGAATGCCTTGGTACGGGACGATGATGAAGGACGTGGCAAGCTGCGATAAGCCTCGGGGAGGTGCAAGTAACCTTTGAGCCGGGGATTTCCGAATGGGGAAACCCATCCAGGGTAATGCTTGGATACCCTGCCTCTGGTCATATGACCTGTATAGGCGGGGAGACAACCCAGGGAAGTGAAACATCTCAGTACCTGGAGGAAAAGAAACCGAAAGGGATTCCCTCAGTAGCGGCGAGCGAAAGGGGAAGAGCCTAAACTCATCCATGTGTCACAGCCTGCGTGCTTTGCATGGAGAGGGTAGTGGGGTGCCTCTAGGATCTAGCGCAGATGGATCCAGAGAGTTACAAAATTCCTGCATAGTCGAATCCTTCTGGAAAGGGGAGCTATAGAGGGTGAAAGCCCCGTAGATAAAATGTAAGGAATCTCTGTGAGAGGCAAACCCGAGTACCGTGGGACACGTGAAATCCTGCGGGAATCTACCCGGACCACCGGGTAAGGCTAAATACTATTCCGTGACCGATAGTGAACCAGTACCGTGAGGGAAAGGTGAAAAGAACCCCTGGCGGGGAGTGAAATAGAACCTGAAACCATATACCTACAAGCAGTGGGAGGAAACCTGTTGTATGCCTTTGTGCTTACGATAGGTCTCTGACCGCGTGCCTTTTGCATAATGAGCCGGCGAGTTACTCTAACGAGCATGCTTAACCCTGCACTTGGTAGGTGTGGGGGGAGGCGTAGGGAAACCGAGTCTTAACTGGGCGTCGGCTAATAGGTACCAGGCAAACAGATGTTGGACAAAAGTTTACTTTTGTTCAATGTTCTATGCCTTCTATCTAGAGCTATGTTCGTTGGAGTAGACCCGAAGCCGAGTGAGCTACCCATGGCCAGGGTGAACTCCGCTTAACAGCGGAGAAAGGCCCGAACCAGTGTCTCGTGCAATAGGCTTGGATGAGCTGTGGGTAGGAGTGAAAGGCTAAACAAACTCGGTGATAGCTGGTTCTGCCCGAAATATATTTAGGTATAGCCTCGGAATAGAGAAACGGAGGTAGAGCACTGGATGAACTAGGGCCCGCAAGGGTTCCGAATCCAACCAAACTCCGAATGCCGTTTCTTGGTTTCCGGGAGTCAGGGTGCGGGGGATAAGCTCCGTGCCCGAGAGGGAAACAACCCAGACCACAAGCTAAGGTCCCAAAATAGAGACTAAGTGGTAAAGGATGTGAGATTCCAAAAACAGCTGGGAGGTTGGCTTAGAGGCAGCCATCCTTTAAAGAAAGCGTAACAGCTCACCAGTCGAGGGGTCTTGTGCCGAAAATGATCGGGGCTCAAGTCTCTTACCGAAGCTGTGGCTCGTTAGTTGGCTGGTTGGATAGTTAGATAGTTGGCTAGTCCAGCAAACTAACAAACTAACAGCCTAACAAACTAATGGGGGTAGGGTAGCATTCCATTCGGGTTGAAGTTTTACCGTAAGGTGAGGTGGACTGAATGGAAGAGATTAGGCCGGCATGAGTAACGATAACTCCGCTGAGAAAGCGGGGCACCGTAAACCTAAGGGTTCCTGGGGAAGGTTAATCCGCCCAGGGTCAGTCGGTCCCTAAGCCGAGGCCGAAAGGCGTAGGCGATGGGAAAGCCGTAAATATTCGGCTACCACCAGAGAGACGTTTGACTGAAGGGGGAACAGAGAAGGAAGTGCCAGTCCCTTATTGGATTGGGATTCAAGCCCGTAGGAGGTCCCGGCAGGCAAATCCACCGGGATGTAAACTCTGAGGGGTGATGAGGAGGGCTTTGCCCACAAACTGGCAGGACCGTTCTCTCAAGAAAAGCCTCGTAGGGAGTTTTTCTGGTGACCGTACCGTAAACCGACACAGGTAGGTGAGGAGAGTATCCTAAGGTGTGCGAGCGAACCCTCGTTAAGGAACTCGGCAATTTAACCCCGTAACTTCGGGAGAAGGGGTGCCTGGGAAGGTGAAGTCTCTTGCAGACGGAGCTTTCCTAGGTCGCAGTGAAATGGCCCAAGCGACTGTTTACCAAAAACACAGGCCTCTGCAAACCTGTAAAGGGAAGTATAGGGGCTGAAACCTGCCCGGCGCCGGAAGGTTAAGGGGAAGGGTGCAAGCTCTGAACCGAAGCCCCGGCAAGCGGCGGCCGTAACTATAAGACTTGCTGGACCAAAGTGTTGTAGTTGTAAAATCTGGCTATATGCTGGGAAACCCGAGTATCCCAAATTACTCATTCCGATAATGGGGATAGTAACAATATTTGGGTGCGGGCAATCAGCAGGAAAGATCTTAAGGGGGATAGATGGAGTTAGATCCGAAAAAGATACCACCGCATATCGGCTATTACTTTGCTGGTTTTGCTGATGGGGAGGGAAGTTTCAATGTCTCCTTCAGACCGAGAAAGGATTACTTAAGTGGATGGAAGATCTCACTCTGTTTTAATATTTCCCAAGCTGACAGGGTAATCCTTGCCCTCTTTAAACGACACCTGAAGTGTGGAACAATGAGACAGAGGAAAGATGGAATCTGGTATTATGAGGTGAACAATCTCACCGCTATTCTAAACAATGTGATTCCATTTTTTGAAAAATTCCATTTCCTTTCTGCAAAAAAGAAGAGGGACTTCTCCAAATTCAAGCGGATTGCGTATCTAATGGAAACAGGAAAGCATTTGACAATAGAAGGGGTTAAGGAGATATTGGAGATTAGAAAAGAGATGAACGACGGTGGAAAACGACGATACACTGAAGAGAGCATAATGGAGGAACTTTCCCTTAAGAAATCCTCAGAGACTATACGCCAGACCCAGTAGATTCAATAGATCTATTGGGATGATATAGTCCGGCCTCTATGGCGACATAGAGACTCCACACCATTTCTTGGTGTGAGGTGGTGATTCAGATTATCTTTTTGAATACACCATAACAAAGCGAACGGTCCTAAGGTAGCGAAATTCCTTGTCGGGTAAGTTCCGACCTGCATGAATGGTGTAACGACTTGGGCGCTGTCTCGACGAGGGGCTCGGTGAAATTGTAGTGGCGGTGAAGATACCGCCTACCCGCGACTGGACAAATAGACCCCGGAACCTTTACTGCAACTTGGCACTGGATCTTAGTAGAGCTTGTGTAGGATAGGTGGGAGGCTTTGAACCTTCAACGCTAGTTGAGGGGGAGCCAACGGTGAAATACCACCCTTGTTCTATTGAGCTTCTAACCCTTGCTGTGCAAGCAGGGGGACAATGTCTGGTGGGTAGTTTGACTGGGGCGGTTGCCTCAATAGTGGGGCGCTCCGATGGTAACATCGGAGGCAAATCCGGCTATATGCTGGGAACTCCGTTTTCTAACAAAGGCTTGCCTCTGGGCTTTTGTGAAGGGGTGTAGAATGTGGCGCTACCTTGCACTTATACATAAGTGCTGGGTGAAAATGCGTCCACTGCGGACAATCAGCAGGGAAGTCCGACTTGTGTCGGACCCCTCAACGACTGCACGCCGGACTCCGACTTTATGTCGGAGGTGATACAGTCTGAACTTCCGGGCGACCGGAAGCCGGGGTAACTCGGGGCCTGGCTAAGGAGAAACTATATGCATTCTAAAGCGATCGAGCAATACAAACTGCCAAGTGCCAGGCAAACACAATTGCCTAAAAGGTAACGGAGGCGCTCAAAGGTTGGCTCAGCACGGTCGGTAATCGTGCGTTGAGTGTAAAGGCATAAGCCAGCCTGACTGCGACCCCGACAGGGGGAGCAGAGGGGAAACCCGGACTTAGTGACCCGACAGTTCCGTGTGGAAGGACTGGAGATCATCGGATAAAAGGTACTCCGGGGATAACAGGCTGATCGGGCCCAAGAGTTCACATCGACGGCCCGGTTTGGCACCTCGATGTCGGCCCATCGCATCCTGGGGCTGGAGAAGGTCCCAAGGGTTGGTCTGTTCGCCCATTAAAGCGGTACGCGAGCTGGGTTCAGAACGTCGTGAGACAGTTCGGTCCATATCCGTCGCGGGCGTAGGAGATTTGAGGGGAGCTGTCCCTAGTATGAGAAGACCGGGATGGACGAACCTCTAGTGTACCAGTTGTGGCGCCAGCTGCATCGCTGGGTAGCTATGTTCGGAAGGGATAACCGCTGAAGGCATCTAAGTGGGAAGCCCACCCCAAGATTAGGTCTCCCGTGAGATCAGTTAGTTAGTGATTAGTTGGATAGTTGGTTAGTTAGCTCGTCTAACAAACTAACAAACCAACAAACTAACAAACTATCTCCCTAAAGGCACCTTGAAGATGACAAGGTCGACCGTAAGGTCGCCCCGCATCTATTTATAGGTGCGGGGGATAGGCCGCAGGTGTAAGTCCAGTAATGGATTTAGCCGAGCGGTACTAATAAGCCGTGAGTCTTATCATGTCCCTACCAATCCATTTTTGATTAGATTATTAGTAAAAGGGGTGTTTCGGAGAGAAACTCTTTTTGTGCCTATTGAGTACCTTAAAAATGGTCCCTCGAAGCACCCCCTTGGCTATTAAGTCTTTTTTAAATTGATCTTTCTTATCTAATATAGTTGATATTTATAATGCCCGGTGGTTATACCCTGGGGGAAACACCTCTTCCCATTCCGAACAGAGAAGTTAAGCCCCAGAAGGCCGATGGTACTGTGCTGGTAACGGCACGGGAGAGTAGGACGCTGCCGGGTTTTTTTATTTTCCCATTTTCCTAAGAAATTTTAACAGGGACTTGCCTGCCTGACGGTAGGCGGGTAAGAGACTTCTAGAAGATAATCTCAAATAATGCGTTAACTGAAGCCACTACTTGCACTGATTAGATTAAAAGTAATTTGGATTAGATAAATTGAATCCCTACAGAAATAACAGAAATTTGTTGGAATCAGCCTTTGGAATTAAGGCGTTAGCCTTTTATATAAAACCCTTTCCATACGGCCCTACGGCTCGTTCACAGAATCCGTCTCAAGATCCGTATGGATATGGATATGAGATGCTGTGCAACGGGTGAATTCCAAACCCTTACGGGTAAATTCCAAACCCATACATCGAAAATTTTTCCCGTGGTTTAATTTTAAAAACCTGTGTTAATCTGCGTTTGTCTGCATCAAATTTTCAATTCCTGCAGTATCTCCACAGATAATCTACCAGGTTGTTAATGTTGCAGGAGAGTAAAATCTCGTATTTATCGCCTGCACCTGCGTAGATGAGAAGTTTCTCCCCATAAACGATAGCACCAGTGGGGAATACCACATTGGGAACATCAACCGGATGATCCTCGTTACCGGTAAGTTCATATGGGGCATTGGGAATATATATGGGATGCCTTGTCCGACATAAAACCTTTGTAGGGTCGTCTAAATCAAGCAGTGCGACACATACAGAATATCCTCTTTCCACAGATGTGGTCACGCCGTAAGAGGATAAAATCTCTTTTTCTATCTTTCCAACCGAATGATATATAAAGAGCCACCCTCTTTCTGTTTTTACTGGTTGTGTCCCTGGGCCAATCTTTTCTTTCTCATGCGGATAGTTGCCTGTATAAAAGAGAGTGTGTTTATGCCTGTTTATATATATATTCCCAATATTTTCTGTGTTTTTTAGGGAAGAGGAGTTGCTCAATACCTCCTTTGAGTGGGGCAATCTGTATATTAAGGTAAATCCTTAGGAATATATACAGTTTTCCCCCAATGTATTCTGGAAATGGAACGGCGTTTCTAGAGTCAAAGGCATCAACTATGCCGTGATATGTGATGTTTGCAAAGTCCTTTGTGGAGTAAATTGCTATCTTGTCAGCATTTTTGCCTTTGAACGGAGGGGCTACTTTACCGCATCCCAGAAGCAGATAGGTATCCTTATACTTAACAATTCTTATATCTTCAATACCATATGTAAAATCCCTGTGGTCAGTTCCATCCCCTTTTATTACCAGACCATCAAGTCGTTTGAAATGCATTCCATCTGCATTCTCAAATAACCATATCTCAGATATATAATTCTCAAAACATTTTCTCTCAATTCCGGTCATTTCATCAGTGAATTTTCCCTCTTTGTAGTTTTTATGACACCTTGGGGCGAGTATAACCTTTCCATTGAAGACCTCTGCACCTCCATTAAAAACAGCCCCCACCTTTTTTACACCATCTTCATACCAGACAAGCCCGATGTCTTCAGGTTCCAGGATGGGGTTGTCTTGATATGAATCAAGTTTGAATATCACCTCACCTGAGGGAAGGGACTTTATCTCTCCATCCCCCAGATTTTCAGTATCAATTTTCATTTTCCCCTCTTACATAATACCCTCATTTTCTTAATCTTTTGAAGATATTCCACATAGGAACTTCCTTCATATATTCTCTGTATTCGTCTCCAAACTTCTTCATATTGTATTCGACCTCTTTTCTGGCTGACATCCAAAAACAAAAAAATGATAATATGCCTAAAATTATTGAAAGAATTGACTGAAAAACTAAAATTATGGCAATAGACCAAATTGCCATGCCCAAAGTCATGGGCTGGCGGACGATGCGATACACGCCGGTATCAACAAAAGTAGTGGTAGAAGTAGGGTCAGTAGTATCTGGTTTACCTTTGTGCTTCAGTTCGAACATCGAACCAAAGACTAAAATACCAGAGGGGACATAGAGAATGAAACCAATGACTTGTAACCACAAAATATCAAATTGCGTCCATAATTTAAACATACCGAGGATTAACAAGGTGAAGAAAATGCCTAAACCCGTGTGGATATAAATTTCACTAGTTACACGTTCCCTAACTGCCTGGATTATCCATCTTATGTTAATAATCCATACGACAGCGCAAATACCGACACAGAGAATATACCTATACATCTTATTTGCCTCCTTTTACATACCCTTATTAGGCGAGCAATTTCATATAACGTTTAAGATTGCTTCCGAAGTTGAGCAAAAATAGTGTTAAAACAAATGTTAAATTCCGATGTAGTTAATTTCGGAAGCAATTGTGTTGAACGAAGCCGCTCCGACCTGCCTATGGGGATTCAATCCTGAAATTTCGTCCAATTAATCGGTATAAAAACACTTCCTGATAATCAATGTCTCTGAAATTTGAATGTAAGTTCAGTGATTTTTGAAATATTTCTTTCATGTGGCGTCCATAGTCGCACAGCATCCATATGGAAGAGTTGATTTCCACAAAAAGGACATTCTTCCCCTCTGACAGCTTATATTGTCATATTTAACATTTAAAAATCAAGCTGCTCATCTCACCTTCGCAGGGGGTGAATGACCCCGCCTTAGGCGGGGTAAAATCTCTATAGCAACCATCCTGCCTTTTCCACAACAGGGGCAGATGCGAGGGTCAATACCTGTTAGCCTAAAAAGTAATTCCTCCCAGCTTTCTGACTGCTGTTCTCGGTTCGAACCAACACCCAATATTTGCTGACATCGCCTGAGTTTCGTTTTTCGATTACGGTTACTGAGCAGCCCATAATGTCTGATCTTAACAAAGTCATCAGGTAAGATGTGCAACAAGAAGCGCCGAATAAACTCAAAGACATCCACAGTCATGAGTTTAATTCTGTTCCGATCTCCATAGTCCCGCCAACGAAATGTAACTTTCCCTCCTTCAACTTTAACAATACGGTTATTGGATATTGCCACCCTGTGAGTATACCGACCCAGATATTCGATTACGTGTTGGGAATTCCGAAAAGGTCGTTTGCAATAAACAACCCACTCTTGTCGGTAAAGCTTATCCATCATCATTTGGAATTTGTGCTTCTCGCCCAAAGACCGAATCTCTCCAACAAATTTTAGCTTGCCAGCCCGATAAGCCTCCCTGAGGTAAGACAGGAATTTTCCTCTGAATAAGTGTGACAAAACTCTCACCGGGATGAAAAACCCTTCTCTGACGGAAATCCACGAGTTACCATCAGCCGATAAACCTCCACCAGGAACAACACAATGGAGGTGAGGATGATCCATTAGATTCTGTCCCCAGGTATGCAATATAGAAATGAACCCAATTTCAGCTCCCAGCCATTTTGGGTCTTTGCCCAGCTCAAGGAGTGTTTCAGAGGCAGCCTTGAAAAGAATGTTATAAATCACCTTCTGATTTCTCAGTGCTAAAGGATTAAGGGTATCGGGAATCGTAAAGACGATATGAAAATATTCCACAGGCAGCAAATCCTGTTTCCGGTCAGCCAGCCACTTCTCCCTGGGTAGACTCTGACATTTGGGACAATGGCGGTTGCGACAGGAGTTATAAGAAATCCGAATATGCCCGCAGGTATCACACTTTTCCACATGTCCACCTAATTCAGCAGTTCGGCAACGCTCGATAGCACTCATGGCTCTAAGATGGCGAACCAGCAGATTGTGAGATTCTCTGTAGGCTGGGCCAAACTCGCGAAATATGTCTGCCACTTCCACCTGAGCCCCTGTATTCCTCGTGCTCAAGCCCATTTCTATGAATCCAGTAAAGAATCGGCTGGACTGACGACCTTGAGCACATCCTGGCGCCTCAGATGGATATAGATGGCCGTGGTCTTCGGGCTCGTATGGCCCATCAACTCCTGGATACGATAAATGTCCGTACCTGCTTCCAGAAGATGAGTCGCAAAACTATGACGCAGAGTGTGGACAGTGGCAGGCTTTTGAATACCAGCCTTTCGTTTGGCGTTTTCAAATACCTTCTGGATAGTCCGAGTAGAAATCGGACTGTCAGGTGAACTGCCCGGAAATAACCATAGCTTGGGACGATATTGTCTCCAGTAATCACGAAGAAGATTCAAAGTGACCCGTGATAACAGAGCGTATCGGTCCTTCTTGCCCTTTCCCCGAGCGATACGCAGTTGCATCCGCTTGCTATCTACATCGGAGACTTTCAAATAAGCCGTTTCACTCACCCTCAATCCTGCCGAGTAGGTGGTCATCAAAATGACCCGGTGTTTTAAGTTGGTAGTGACAGCAAGCAACTGCTTTATCTCGGAACCATCCAGGACAATGGGGAGTTTCTTCTCTTGTTTGCGGCGGGGAATTTTCGCGATATTCCAATCCCTGTGTAGCGTTGTCATATAGAAAAATCTCAATGCACTGTACCCACCATTTATGCTTGAATCGCCAAGCTGCTTCTCTGTTACCAGATGGTAAAGATACTCCCGTATTTCTGCCTCACTCATCTCAGCCGGTGATTTGCCGAAATACTGGGCAAAATCTCCCACATACCGAATGTAGGCTCTCTGTGTTTTGGCAGTATATCCCTTAAGCTCAAGAGCCATCTTCATCTTGTCCCTCAATTCTCCCATAATCACCTCCCTTTTTATTAAATTCTACATGGACATTACTCTCTCCTGGGAGTATACAATCAAAATAAATAAATGTCCAGTAAAAAGGAAAATGAACTGGAATCTGAGCAGAAGGGATTAATTTGTTCGAAGAATCCGTATGGACCAGAGACGCTATAAATTTCAAAGAACAATAGAAGGCTGAAACAGCTCCTTTCAGGCTACCGCGGAGCGGTTTAGTTCAACGGAATCGGTGTAAAAGAAGTTCGGCGAAGCCGAATTTGGACGGAGCGAAGCGTAGTCTTTTACACCGTGTTAGGCGATGGGGCAAACAAACATTTTCTCTAATCATTTTCTGCCGCCTCTTTGATCAATTTATAAGTCTTCTCAACATCTTCTACATTTTCATAAATCTTCTTTATCGGCTTTATCTCTTGGATGAAATAGTAATATATCGCGTCTTGAATCAAATCTTCTAATAGATTTATCGAAAATAAAGCATATCTGGTTTCATCTAAAGGACTCACCTTTAATGATGACTTATAAGCCCCATCTTCGTTGTAGAATCCTTTAATCTTTTTAAGTAATTCTTTGACTTTGCTGATCAATAGAGTCAGTTCATTCGGTTTCAATTTAGTCTTAGAATAAAGAAAGTCAATGCAATAGGTAATTTTGGGTATATCTTCCAGTAAAGTATCCTTGCCGAGATAACTTAAAAGATAGACAAGCCAAAGATTAGTATTTTCGGGAATCTTATTTAGGTTATCCAAAATGAAACAAACTTTAAAAAAGCTGTCTAAATCTTTGGGTATAATTTTTACAATTTTGTCTTCATCAATTACGCTTTGGAGAAGGTATGAGAGCCTCTCTTTATTTACATCAATCAAGCCGTGTTGAAAGTTAAGAATAAGATTTTTTGCATCTATCTTGTAACAAAGACTTTTTAGAGCGGGATCTGGTTTAAGTAATTTTTCAAACTTTGCTTTTGGCACTCGGAAAGCATAACTCCGCCACGCTGGTACCATTCCATACTCACCATTCTTCACAATCCATTCGGGTTTGAATATTGCATATTTCAATAGAGGTTTATGAATATAAACAAAAAATTTATTTTCAATAGACACCTGTTTGCCACCTTTCTTTTTAGCAACTTTAGACACCTTGAAATCATAAAAATCCAAATCTACTTTTTCAGCATATTGAAATTCAAACTCTATCTTTTCTTCATTTATTTCTGCAATAAAATCAGGCTCTCTTGAAACTCCACCTTTTCTTAGAAACCATAAAAACCTATCTCCACCAGATTTATAAACATGGACATGTTTCTTGGGATAGTTCTCTTTTACTTTACTCTCCAGCCATTCTAAAACTTCTAATTCTGCGATTGCTTTTTTCTTCATATCTTTACGATACTCTAAATAAGTGCGAGATTTTATATCGCTGGATTGAGCATATATTGTTTTTCCATTTAATTTCATAGTTTTCACCTCACCATAACTTAGTCTGATAATTTTTAAGATTCTTCAATGTATCATATGCGATCTCGGGATTTATTTCATATCCTATCCCATTGCGTTTTAAATCTGCAGCAGCAATAAGAGCAATTCCAGAACCAGCAAAAGGGTCAAGAATCGTTTCACCAACATAGCTAAATGCTTTAATTATTCTAAAAGGGAGTTCATAAGGAAATGGCGCAATATGATTTCGTCTGTCTCCGCTCCCCCGAGGTTTCATTAACCAAACATCGCTCTTCTTTATAGATAGCCAGAATTCTTTGTCTAACTTTGATTGCTCTTTTTGTTCCTTAGTTAGATGCCCATATTTTTCAAATCCTTTCTTTTCGGGTTTATTAAATTCCAAGATGAATTCGTGCATATTGTTTATCAAGATTCCTCCAGGGTACGGATATGTCCCAAAAGGAGCCCTTACCGCATTTGTCTTATGCCACACTATGTCTCTCTTAAAAATAAATCCTATTTTTTCGAATACATCTATTGTTTTACCCGCTAAATTTAATGTTCTAAAACTCCCATTTTCAAGTCTGATAGGAAGGTTCATTATGTTTATAAATGCCTTTCTTCCAGGTTGTAAAACTCTGTAAACTTCCTTCCATACCTCGTTTATTTTCTCGAACCATTCATCTATATTATGAATATTGCCAAGATCATTCTTAATCGGCTTTCTTGAATACATCTTTGTATCAAAATACGGAGGTGATGTAATCATCAGATGGATACCATCATCAGGCAAATCATCCATCTTCATAGAATTTTTGACAAAAATCTTTTGGATTGTTCTATTTATCTCAATGACGTTTACCTTTTCAATATCTATTTTATTTTTTTGAGGTTTATATTTATGATTTGCCTCATACTCTTTTAATTCTCTTAAATCAAAACGCATTTGCCCACTTCCTGCAATTTGTGCTTTGATAACTTCTCTATTCGCAAGACTATGAAGCATTTCAACAGAGATACCCAAAAATTTAGCTGCTTCTATTGCTGAAAGATATGTCCTATTTTTGTAGTCTTTTGGTTCCATTTTAATTATCCTTTTTGTTTGCCCTTTCGCCTAACGGCTTGCGTGTTTGTGAAGTGCCCGAAGGGCATTTTGGCAAACGAAGTGAAGCCACAAACAGCGTGTTAGGCGACAGTTTTGCTTGGCAGGTTCCCATTTTTATCTAATTATTCCAAAGTCACCTTAAGATGGTAAAGTGTCTTTGTATGACTTGCAGGAGTCTCCCCTTCACCATACCAATCATACGGGGTGTCCCCAAATGGAGACACAAGGATGTAATAATCCCCTGCTGAGACACTCTCAGTAACTGTTAGGTAAGCTCCACAGGTACCATCATAATCATCGGCTATTTCGGACCGCTCTGAGTCATAAATACGAATATAAGGAGCGATATCAGTAGGAGTATTGGTTAACCGTGCCTTAAGACTTCCCGCTACCGTAGTTGTGACTTTGTAGTAATCGCCGTAATCCTCAGATCCTTCTGGTTCACCTGCAAATAGATATGCAGAATCGGTAGCGCCTATCTCAATAGAAGTTGCATGGTCGAAATCGTTGTCAGGTTCATGAGGGTCATTCACGCCTATATAGTCAACTATCAAAATATATGAAATTTCCGAAGAACCTTCTCCAAAATCTGTAACTTTGACATAGTAAGTAGCCCCCGGTTTAGCGTCTACCCAAGCATATAAGTTTGCACCTTCTGTATGTTCGTACCAGTTCTCGATTTCTGCCCTATCCGCATTGTATACTGTTATCCAAGGAGTAAGTGGAAATGGATTAAGTGAAAATATCAATACACCGCCGGCTACTGGAGTATTAGCCGTTGTAAGTTTAAAGTAGTCAACATCTCCATCAGGCGAGATGAGAGCTTTAACATCTTCACCAACTGTAATCTCAGCAGCATCTGTGATTTCGTCGTTTGGTTCATATTTATCCTCTACACTTTTTTTACACCCAGCAAGCAACACTACCAATAGTCCAGTTAAGGCTATCTCCCCTAAACTTTTGCCTTTATATAGCATGCTACCCCCTTTCTTTGAAGTTCAATCCGCCAAGCAAAATGTCGTCTAACGGTCTCGGTGCCATGCGACGTGCGAAGCATGTTCGCATGCACCGTGTTATGTGAAGTTGCAGACTAATCTCCCCTTATCTACAAGTATTCTTCTAATACTAATACCTCTATTTCAGTAATCCTCTTCAAATTCTTATCATTCGTTACAAAAACAGTTCCATTGTTTTCTATTCCTACTGCAAACTGTATGGCATCGGGAGTCTTTATTTCATACCGTGCTCTTAATTCTGCTGCCTTTTCTGCAATTATTGGGTCTATGGAATAGATAGTGAAGTTGCTCGAATTTAGAAGGAATTGTCGATATTTCTCAACTATATCTCTCCTGGATTTTCTCAAAGGTTGTGTGAGAACTTCTGTAAGTGTAATTGCCGAGGAAAAGGCATGATAATCGAAATTCTCTTTTATCAATTTGAATATTTCATCTGCAATTTTACCAAAATCTTTATGTTCCTCAATGAAGTATACGATTGGAGCAGTATCAAACATTATTCTCCTATGCTTCTTGATTGCTTCCTTTATTCCCATGATGCCCTCTCTTTATTAACATATTCCTGAGCATCTATTCCTTCCCATATTTCTTTCCCAACTCCCTTGATGTCGTAGAAATTAACCTTTCGATCTTCTCCAATATACGTAGAGATCTCCAACATTAACTTAGAGAGGAGAATTGCCTTTTCATTGTAGGGAAGTTGCGAAATTTCCTTGTAAATCCTCTCAGTTTTTGTATTACCCATCTTAACTCCTTCCTTTCTTTAGTCTGTAATTTCACATAACGTTCCCAGCATATACGAAGTTTCGGCGTGGCCGAAATTTGGGCGAACGAAGTGAGCCGCAAAGCCTGTGTTAGGCGATACGGCGGTATTTTGTTTTGAAGCTTTACGGCTCACTGTCGCTACCATGCTACACACCTTCTCTACTTCCCCTCAAATTCAATGATCCCTTCCTCTCCACCTGCTTCTTTGACCTCGACAAAGCAGGCCACCTCCGGTTTCTTGAGCAGCGTGAAGGTTACAGATTTCCCTTTTGTTGCTGAAAGTTTTCCTTTAGCATCGCATTTCCAAGTGAACTGGGCACCCTCAACCACACGGCCATTTTCATCTTGTGCTGTAGCAGTCAGGACTACGGACTGTCCAACCGCCAGCTTTGACACTGCTGGCTCAGCCTTGATAGTGACCACGGCTACTGGCCCGGGTTTGATGATTTTCCTTACAGGAAAAGGAAGATTCCGATAAAGTGCCGGATTAGCTGCACAACCGGTTAACAATGCGATTGCGACCAGTACTATCATCATTGTTGCAATTTTACCCTTCATGACTTTCACCTCCTTCCTTTACCGCCGTTTCGCCTAACGTTCTGCGGATAAAAGAAGTTGCCGAAGGCAATTTGGGCAAAGGTGCGTAGCACCGTAGCCTTTTATCCGCTGTTAGACGATAGTGCGAACGAAGGGATAAAAACAATAAGTGCCCGATATGTTCAAACATTTTTATTTTGCCCTCTATCAAGGAAAAATAATAGCTTAAGAAACTTCCCTATATCTTTATGCGGAAACAGTGCTCCAGTATTTTTGATGTATTTTTTGTGTTCCTCCCCAAATCTTTCTATCATTTCTCTATCTTCGAGCCATCCCGCAATAAGAACTGGAATCAAGAAAATCAGAGCCGTAAGGAGAGCTATTGTATTATTTCTGAAGAAGGCAAATGCTAGAGCGGCACAAAAAGAGCCGAGATACATGGGGTGTCTGATGTAGGAGTAAATTTCAGAGGAAACCCCCGTTCCTTCTTCAGGGTAAACAGTGTATATCCCCAGTCCATGCCCAACAACATCGAAACCTGATTTTCGTATATGCAGGGTTGTAAGAGGCCTAAAGATTATAAGAAAGATGCCAATTACTATTGCGAGCCAAAAGGGAAGTAGAGCTTGTCCTCCTATTAAGAGAGGATGAAAAATGCAAGCAAACCAGGTTGCGAATATAGGCATGATGAAATGAAAGAAGAAATACCGATATGCTAACTCTCCATACTTCTCTCGGTATCTCTTAGCATTTTTCATGTGACCATAGGCAAAGGCGGAACACACTAATGCAACAATAAGCTGACTGATTAAGGCTCCATACCACACCAAACTATTAAACCAAAGGAAAAATACTACACACACTAAGAAAAGTAGAAACCAAACGATAAATATAGCTGTGCTCTTCCAAGGGCTTCTAAACTCGGGAACCTTTTCTTTCAACACTTCATAGCCTTTTTTCTGACTCATTATTGCTCCCCCACTATAAATTGATTCCTTGGTTTTATATTTCGTCCCGAAGTGAGCATTTCGTCTAACGGAATCGGGCTATACGAAGTTCCCCTCTGGCGGAATTTAGGCGAACAAAGTGAGCCGTATAGCCCGTGTTATATGACCGAGCCGAAGGCGAGGCAAGGAGCGAAGCGACGAAGCGTTCCGCCCGCAAAAGTTTTATGATATTAATCGCGTTCATCACCATAACATACTTCTAATTTTTGAGTTAACATATCTGTTAAACGGCTATAAGGGATGCTATGTTGGCCATTGAAATGTCTCAATAGAAGCTTCAAGGTAGTTCCT
>JAYENM010000096.1:0-3548 GCA_034722095.1 Caldifarciminota bacterium
CAAGCCCGAGTATTCCAGCATTGTTGTATCTGCCTGATAAAAGAGAGTTGTATTTTTCTTTCGCTCGTTCGTATAATCCCAGTTTAAGGTATGTATGTCCAAGGAAGAGTGATGCTTCCTTTTCATATCTACCTCCGACATCAGAGAGTTTTTCTTTTGCGGTTTTATAGTCTCCTCTTTCGTAATATATCCTTCCGGCATAATATAAAGCAGCATCCAAAAGTGTGCTTTTGGGGTATTCTTTTATCAGTCTGTCAAAATAAGAAACTGCGTCATCGTAGTGTCCGAGTTCTTTTTCTATAAATCCAGCTGAATATATAGCGTACTCTATGTATTTTGATTCTGACGGAACAGATTTGTAATAATAGATTGCGGAATCAAGTTCTCCGGTTCTGTAATAGCATTCGCCGAGCCAGTATTTTGAATCGGGGATATCAAGGGATTTGTAAATAGAGATCGCCTTTTTATATTCTCCAAGTTCAAAGTGACATCTTGCAAGTTGTTGTGTTGCAAGATCTTTGAGGTTGGAAGAGGGATAAGTGGAAATAAACTTTGTAAATTCATCCCTTGCAGAAGTATAATTTTCAAGATAAAAGTCAGACGATGCAATGTAATATTCTGCTCTTTCCCTATATGGACTGGCCGGATATTCCCTTACAAAATTTGTAAATTCTTCCTTTGCGAGCGTGAATACGCCGTCATGATAGAGACCATATGCAAAATCAAAACTCTCCTTGGGGGAAGTGAGAAAGGATACCAGTATAATGAATCCTATCATCATAACTTAATTATACAGTCTTTTTTGTGAAAAGTCAAGGAAAAAATTGTAGGCACAAATTCAATTTGTGCTAGATAATCTTTTGTAGGCACACCTGCCTGACGGCAGTCAGGGATTCAATCTGAAGATACGATTTGAAATCGTGCCTACATCTGCACGGTTAAAACCGTGCCCTACATTTTTTACCACAAAGAACACAAAGAGAAGCTATTTATTTTTAAAAACTTTGTGTCCTTTGTGAACTTTGTGGTGAATGTTGGTTAAAAAAAACTTGCATTCTTTTGAAATTTGTGTTATAATGACGGGGTATGGGAATTATCATCTATATTCTTTTAACTTCGTATCCATCTCCGGTGGGGTATGTAAACGATTTCGCTGGATGTATACCCTCCGATTACGAGCAGAAGATAACTTCCGTTATCCTTGAAGTAAAACAGAAGACGAGTGCCGAGATTGCAGTTGTAACCATTCCTACTAATGAGGGAGAATATATAACTATGTATTCTGTAAACCTCTATACGAAGTGGGGTATAGGTGAGAAGAGTAGAGGTAACGGTGTTCTCATAACCGTCGCGATGGACAAGAAAAGGACATGGATTACCAAAGGTTATGGACTTGAAGGTATAATCCCTGATGCTACAGCAGGAAGTGGCTGGTGAGACGCGTATTTATACTAACTTTAGTGATTACATCCTTCTTTGGGTGTGCTACAACTCCTATAAGATTGGTTGCACCTAAAAGGCCTGTTTTTGAAATTGAATATCCCCGCCACAGAATAAAGATAGAGCAACCGCTGATTCTTCCTTACAGGGGAATATACCTTAATTGCTATGCTGCAATAAGGCTCAAAAGATATATTGAGAGTATGCGCGGAACGGAGCTGAACTGTGTTGTTGTAGATTTCAAAAACGATGTAGGGCTTGTTACCTACGATACGAGGGTGGAATTTGCAAAAAGAATTGGTGCGGTAAAACCCATTCTTGATTTAGAGAGTATTATAAGAATCTGCGAAGAAAACGGAATATATCTTATAGGCAGAATTGTAGTGTTCAAGGATTCAATACTTGCAAGCTATGATGGGGGTAGATACGGAATAAGACACAAAAACGGGGGAATGTGGAAAGACAGGGCCGGGAATCTGTGGGTTGACCAGTATTCCTCTGAGGTATGGAATTATGTGATAGATATTGCAAAAGATCTGGCAGAAAGGGGGGTCAGGGAAATTCAGTTTGATTATGTGAGGTTCCCATCAAGAGGTGATATGAATGTAATGTGGTTTTTCCACAAAACAGAGGATATTGAGAGAGAAGACCTGATAGTGGAATTTTTGAAGAAAGCGTATATGTCACTCAAGCCGCACGGAGTCAATGTTGCAGTGGATTTATATGGTTATACAACATGGCTTGAAAGTATGGAACAGGAAGGACAAAATCTCTCAAAGATTGAAAACTGGGTTGATGTTATATGTCCTATGTTATACCCATCGCATTTCCACAATGACTTTAAAAAAAATACAAATCCAAGGGAATATTATATAGTTTATGAGAGTCTTGTGAACGGTTATGAAACGATAGGCAGGGAGAAATTCGTTGCGTATATACAGGGTTTTGACTACAAGTCACCCAATTTTGGCCCAGAATATATTGGGAATCAGATAAAAGCTGTTAGAGACGCGAAGGCAAGGGGTTATATAGTATGGAATGCAAGAAGTGATTACTCGTCGCTGTTTCAGTTGTTAAAATCGAAAAAGTAACAGTTTGATTTTTTGTTTTTTTATGGAGCTTATATTTGAATTAAGCAGAAGAGGCAAGAGGGGAGATACTCTTCCCGAATCAGGTATAGACATAAAGAGTGTCATACCTGTAAAATTCCTGCGGAAAGAATCTCTCCAGTTCCCAGAGGTCTCAGAACCTGAGGTAGCAAGGCACTATACAAGACTCTCATCCTTAAATTATCACATAGATAGAGGCTTCTATCCCCTTGGAAGTTGTACCATGAAGTACAATCCGAAGATAAACGAAAGGATTGCTTCATTTGAGGGTTTTCAAGAGATACATCCGTTTGAGCCAATCGAGATGTGCCAGGGCGCGCTTAGAATTATGTATGAACTTGGAGAATATCTGAAGGAGATTGGTGGTATGGATGCGGTTTCGTTACTGCCATCAGCCGGTGCTCACGGAGAGATTGTAAGTCTTCTTATGGCAAAAAAGTATTTTGAGGATAGGGGGGAGGCAAGAGGCAAGGTGCTTGTTCCAGATTCTGCGCATGGTACAAATCCTGCTTCGTCTGCACTTGCGGGTTTTGATGTTGTTCCGGTTCCCTCCAATGAATATGGACTTGTATCCATGGGTGCACTGGAGAAACTTATGTCGGAAGATGTTGTCTGTCTTATGCTTACCTGCCCGAATACACTGGGGTTGTTTGAGAGAGAGATAGAGAAGATAGAGAGAATAGTGCATAAAAAAGGGGGAATTTTATATCTTGATGGTGCAAATTTGAATGCATTTCTTGGAATAGCAAGACCAGGGGATATGGGGTTTGATATAGTGCATTTTAATCTGCATAAGACATTCAGCGCACCACATGGTTCTGGAGGTCCCGGTGGAGGTGGAATAGGAATAAAAAAGTTTATGGAGCCTCTTCTTCCGATACCGAGAGTGGAAAAAGTCGGGGATAGATACCTTTTTAATGAGAAAATAGACACATCCATAGGAAGAATCCATTCGTTCTATTCAAACTTCGGGATTATGGTGAAGGGATGGGTATATAT
>JAYENM010000097.1:0-3548 GCA_034722095.1 Caldifarciminota bacterium
TTCAAGCAATAAAGAAGGCAAAAGAGCTTATAGATATGTCAGGGCATATGGGTGAACATCCAAGAATGGGTGCAACAGATGTATGCCCGCTCGTGCCAATATCGGGTATAACTATAGAGGAGTGCGTTGAACTTGCACATAAACTCGCAAAAAGAGTGGGCGAAGAACTGGAGATACCCGTATACCTCTATGAATATGCAGCGACATCTCCCCAGAGGAAAAGCCTTGCAGACATAAGAAAAGGAGAATACGAAGGCCTCAAAGACAAACTTAAGGACCCAAACTGGGTACCGGATTACGGACCTGCAAGCTTTGATAAAAAGGCAGGTGCAACTGTTATAGGAGTAAGAGAATTTTTAATAGCATACAATGTAAACCTTAATACAAGGGACAGAAAACTTGCACAGAAGATTGCCCTCAACATTCGTGAAAGTGGGAGAGCAAAGAGGGATGAAGAGGGAAGGATTTTAAGAGACGAAAACGGTACGATTATAAAGACAAAAGGGAATCTTAAGTGCGTAAGGGCAGTAGGGTGGTATATTGACGAGTATAATATGGCACAGGTATCTATCAACCTTACAAATTACAAGGTAACTCCACTCTATCGCGTGTTTGATGAGTGTTGTAAGGAAGCAGCGAAACTGGGGCTGAGGGTAACCGGAAGTGAAGTTGTCGGGCTTATTCCAAAGGACGCACTACTTGAGACAGGGAGACACTATCTATTAAAACAGAGGAAAACCGCAGGTGTTCCTGAAAAGGAGCTTATAAAGGTTGCTGTCCAGACACTTGGACTATCCGAGATAAAACCATTTATTTCAGATGAAAAGATAATCGAATACAGGGTAGAGAAGCAGAACTCTCTTCTCCAGATGACCGCAAGGGATTTTATAGATGAGGTATCTATGGACTCTCCCGCTCCCGGGGGTGGCAGTGTATCAGCTCTCTCAGGCGCTCTCGGAGGCGCTCTCCTGTCAATGGTATGCAGTCTCACGGTTGGCAAAAAGGGATACGAGAATGTATGGAAAGCAGTCAAGGAGATGGGAGAAAATGTACAAAAATTGAAGGATGAACTTATAAGACTTGTGGATGATGACACAGAAGCATTTAATGGGATAATAACTGCGATAAAATTTCCTAAAAAGACAGAAGAGGATAAGAAAAAAAGAAATGAGGCAGTAGAAGAGGCAACAAAGAAAGCAATTCTCGTTCCTCTGAGAGTTATGCGAGAGGGCAAAAAGATACTTGAGCTGTTGAAGGAGGCTGCAAGTATATGTAATGTGAATGCAATATCGGATATTGCAGTAGGTGCACTTGAGGCGGAAACTGCGGTCAGAGGAGCAGGATTGAATGTGGATATAAATATCCCAAATGTAAGAGATGAGAAATTTAAAAAAGATGTAGTAAATGAAAGGGAAGAGATAGAAAAAGAAGCAGTTAAGATGAGAAAAGAGATAGAGAGGGTAGTCAGAGAGAGAATGATGGGGTGTTAGGCTATCAAGCTATCGGGCTATCAGGGGATTGGGTTTTGCAAACGGATCACGAATTACTGATAACCAATTATAAATGGGATAGCAGAGTAGTTGACCAGTAAAAAAATACGAGACTGCATTTTTTTCTTGACATTCCAAAAATTAAAGTGTATAATTTAGGTGTTAGGTGAAAGATAACTCATTTTGCATTTTGATTTTTAATTTTAATAAGGGGGTGCCTATAGGAAATTAGGGTATGCGACCTGGTATAAAATTACTGTAAGTGTTCATTTTTGGCGTATACCCTCATACTGCTGTAGGTATAATATATAAGCCAGGTCTCGCCCTGGCTTTTTTTATAGCAATAATGCATGGTAGTGTCAAATAGAATATGAAAGAATATGACAAACCACACCTGCCTGCCGTCAGGCAGGGAGGTCACAGAGGGGAGAAAGGGGAAGAGAGATGAGAGATGAGAGAGAAGGGATAGATGACTTCTCGCCCTTCGCTTTTCCCTCTTCGCTCTTCACGAAGTGTTCTCTGTAGTTAGATTTTTGACAATGCTATAATGCATTCATGGGAGGAATTTGGAAAGATTGCAGATAGAGTCTAAAGATAGAGGATTGGCGAATGCTACATTCTGTGTAGTTTTTGCCAATGCCGTCTTTTTTCTCCTTAACTTTGGAAAAGGCATTTTAATAGCCAATTACATTGGAGCAGGAACAGATATGGATGCATACCTTGCTGTTGAATCTATCCCTGCTATTTTAATCTCTCTTCTTTCGGGGGCACTTATTGCGGGTGTCATTCCTGAATTATCAAAGATAAAGAATACAAAAGAAGGGTTGAATTTGTCCAACTCCATCCTGAACATAACCATAATCAGCGCATCTTTCATGGTGTTTATATTGATAATCTCCTCCCGTTTCATTATCCCTACCTTCTTTGAGTTAGAGAATTCAAAGATAGCGATAAAATTAAGTTATTTCTTATTTCCATTTCTGATAACAGGGCTCGCGTTCAGTGTACTCAAAAGTATTGCAAACACACACAAAATCTTTCTGCTCCCTGCCCTGTCCCCTTCAATATATATTCTCATCATTATTCTATGCGTTATATTACTCTCTCAAAGGTTGGGAGTTATTAGTCTTGGCATCGGCGTCCTCGTTGGTTCCATTCTACAGGTATTATTCATATTTTCTGAGCTAAAAAAACATGGATTTCGTTATAAACCTCATGTGGACTTTCATAATCCTCACCTTTCTAAAACCGCCAGAATGACTGCGCCTTTGGTTGTTGGTTCTGCCCTTGCAAATTTCAATGTTTTTGTAGACAGAGTAATGGCATCAAGGCTGTCTGCAGGGAGTGTTTCAGCACTCCATTACGGTTATATCCCTCTCACATTTGTTCTTAGCTTCTTCACGGTAGCGATCTCAACCAGTATATTGCCCTATTTTAGTGAGTATGCAGCATCCAATAATATTAAGAAAATCAAGAGCACATTTATGTCAGGGGTAAATCTTTCTATATTTATTACATTGCCGGTAGCGGTATTGTTTTGGTCGATCGCTACTCCTCTTGTTAAGATCGTTCTTGAGAGAGGGGCATTTACTTCAAACAATACTGCGGCGGTCTCAACGGCACTTAGACTCTATGCTCTGGGGCTTCCCTTTATAGCAATTAATGCTATCATCGTAAGAGTTTACCATGCTCTTCAAAAAAATATAGTGATAATGTTAGTTGCTATACCGTATGTTGTATTCAATATTCTCTTCAACTGGATTTTGTCAAAACCCCTTGGACATGGAGGAATTGCTCTTTCCACCTCGATTGATTATTTTATTGTCGTATCTATCCTGTTTGTTATATTAAACAGTCAGATCGGGGGCTTATTTGCAAAAAGACACCTGATTTCTTGCTGTAAAACTATCTTATGCGCCTGTATTATGGCATTCTCCATTTATGCCTTTCTCTATTATTCTAAAGAATTTGCCATAGTTACCAGTTTATTATTATCAATAATTATTGGTCTGGCGATATATTGGTTGACTGCATTACTCATCAGACACGGAGAGATAA
>JAYENM010000098.1:0-3537 GCA_034722095.1 Caldifarciminota bacterium
AGTATGATTAGGGTATTTAGAACTTTCCATCGGCGGCACTTTATTGCTGCCGGTCTCTGGAAAAATCGCTGAGAGATCAGGCGGCCAACAAGCATGACCTGTATCGTAACTGGTGATAGCATAATAATATCCATATCCCGTATTTACTAACGAATCAATGAAGGTGTAACTTTGAGTAAATGGATCATAATAGGCTATATCTCCTTTTGATATATCAGCAATACACTGCCATGGGCCAAAAGGCAAATAGTCTGAGCGATAGATACGATATCCAGCGAGATCAAAACTTTCTTCTCCGGAATAGTCCCTATCGGGAATACTCTCTGCATCATTTTTCCATGTAAGGATATTTCCAATTGTTGTCCCGCTCATTCGCGTAAGATCAAGTGATGTTGGGGAGGCTGGAGGATCAGGAATATTGTACTGGTGCTCATAGTTAAATTGGGCACGTTTGGAAGTAGCGTACAGATCTAAGCGTCCGGCTTGAGCTATCTCTTGCTCTGTGGTATTGGGGTTAAAGGTTTTTTCGTAACTGATACAGCCTATAAGCTCTGCCATAACAATGCGGATAGAATCCCCCGGCTCCAGGTCCCATGGTCCCAAAGATACTAAAGACCACACTCGTGATTGTCCCCAACGATTATCAGCCATTCCTTGTGGAAAAATAATTGGTTGGTAGACATTTGAGATATCTTTCATTGCTTCATACCGCTCCCTGGGAGTGGTCAAATTGGTAAATGGATAAGACTGGGGTGGTTCGCTAATAGACCAACCCACCTGTCTTATATGGTTAGCCAATCCCTCCTTGTTAGGTGATATATAAATAAATTTTATTCCACTATAAGCAGGTGCCAACCATTCTTTGCCTCCGGTCGGGCCACCACTGGGATAAGTGTATGGATCAAATTTCTCATTGCCTTCGGAAAGGGTAAAGTCATCAGCCCAACCATAGAGCATTAACTCCCGACTATCATATAAAAAACGATTGTTTTTTGCACCCGAACCGTATTGGGGAAATAGGACATTCCAACCGCGATTATTGATAGAAAAAGCATAAGTGAATAAAATGTACAAATCTGCTAAGGTTGAATCGGCAGATAAGACTCGATATATTTCTGGAGTAGCGATTTCAGGGTCATAAATATGGGATTCACGGGAAATGTTTTTGATTACATATTCTATGACGAGATAATTCTCATCCTTTGCCGAGCCACTCCAGCAGCGTGCAGTGCGTTTCACGCGCACAGGCAAAATTCTTTTATACGGGAGGTTATTCTTAGGATTGAACTCCCATTCGGTATCTACCACTTCTTCGGCTTCTGAAGGATCAGTTTGAAGCCAGTAATTTTCACCATTTTCCCAGCGCAAGCCATGTTGTTTTAGAAGATAATAACTATTAGTTTCAGAAAGTCCAACTGAGGTAGCAAACATCGCCCAATCCTCAGTAGCCCAGACGCTATCAACTGATGGACGTAATGCGCCAATCCAGAAGCCTCCACCTAAATGATGACTATTTCCGCCACCAATCTGAACTGGCACATATTCCGGGTCAAATCCGGGCCAATCCATACCATAACCCACCCTTTGCCAGGATTGAAATACTGGTCCTATCTTGGCGACGTTAATAGTTTCCCATAGTTGTCCTCGCTTTAATGAGATCATTGAAGCAGTCACTTGAGAATAGAGTTTTTGATACCAGGGAAATAGAATAATTATTATTAAAATAAACAAAGAGACTGTTATCTTATAACCTACTGTATGCTTAAATTTACAATGCATTTATGTCTCCATCAAAAATTATAGCCAATCGTGAAATATATTTCACGTGGTATATTTCGATAGGTCTGATAGTACCAGAATTTGTAGATATTTGCTTGAGGATCATTCGAATCCTTTGTAACCGGTGGCGTATCACGAGTTACTCCTTGTTCTACCCAATTTCTCAACTGTTCGGCGCTATCCATCGGCGTAAGCCATTTATTATTAAACAAGTTCATAATACGCATTGAGAAGAGGAGACGTTTATCAAAAAGGGGTATAATATATGTAGATAAATTAAAATCAGTTCGAGCTTCAAGTGGATAACGACGATTATTGACTATGTCCGTAAATTCATCATAGTTTGTGACATAGGTAAAGGGGGTACCGCTCTTTGCAGTATATATTAAACTAACAATTATATCTTCAAATGGACTAAAACCTGTAATATTTTCCCACACCTCTTTAGAAATGCAATAAGAAACCAAAGCCCTGAACGAATGAGTGCGGTCCTGCCCAATAATGAAATCATTGGCGCTTCTGCGCTCCACAATACTACGAGGGTCATCAGGATCTTCATAGAGGTCAATAGCGCCATAAGCTCCTTGTGAAGTTCGAGAGAGACTATAACTAAGATTGTAATTCCAATTACCCGGAGCTACTTTATTCAGCGCGATTTCTACACCTCTTGAGGCACCATAACTATTATTTTCGTATGAAACGTAATAGGGGTTTTGTGGGGCAACCTGTTGTGAGCCAAGCGCCGAACGTACTCGAATGCTTACCGGTTGGTTAACTCGATCATTAAAATAGGCTACCATATCCAATCTATGAGTATACCCCAGGCTTCTCTGAACCCCTACCTCATAACTGATCGTTTTTTTAGGTCCCATATCAGGATTACCATACATATACCATCCCTGCCAGGTAGTTCTGGAAAGAGTATGGCGAAATATGGGCATTGAATAGAAATGACCATACTGGATACGAAAAGCAGTTTGCTCACCCACGGGAAAAGACATACCAAAGCGGGGGGATAAGGTAACGTGTGTCTTTGCACTTCTCGTTTCTGGATTACCGACATCGCCAACATACGGACCACCACCCATCCCGGTACCCTGATAGAACGGTCTAAAGCGATCAACTAGTACATCCATGTTAAGATTGTATCCGTCTAAACGCAAACCAATATTGGTGACGATACTCTCAAATTCCATTTTGTCCTGAATGTAAGCAGATAAGGAATAGGGGTAAGCATGATAATACTCTGCAAAGCCGGAATAAGAGACAAAAGCATTAATTCGTGCTCCGGATTCCCCGTTGTATAACGCATCCCAGTATTGTCCTTTAACACCTCCCTTCAATTGATGTCTGGGTGTAATTTGGCTGGTAATGTCAAATGAAGCGTTATAGACATCCGTTCTGGCATCTAATGCAGATAATGTTGTAAATGCCCAGGGCTCTCTATAGAAACCTTCATCCCAGTACTTCGCATTTGCTGGAACAAACCAAGGATCGTTAGGATTAATAACCGGTAGATTGCTCTGGATACATATTTCGTATTGATGCCACAGCATCAGTTCAAAGAAGGTATTGGCACTCCGAATATGTGTCCATGAAAAGCTCTGAGTTGTTGTGACTTCATCTTTTGGACTATCAAGTACTAAATAATATTTGCGAGTAGGAGATTGTCCTAAACGAGAAGCCCAGCGTATATCATCTGAGCCAGCCCATACTGAGCCGTGATGCCCCTGGTATTGCAACATCAATCTGAATTTA
>JAYENM010000099.1:0-3503 GCA_034722095.1 Caldifarciminota bacterium
GGAAGTTTTACCCTTATACCCGGCTCAAGCACATATGTAGATGTAAGAAGAAAGAATATAAGCAAAAGCAGGATGACATCTGCAAGGGATACAGGGGAAAATGTAGAGAGTCTATTGTGGTGCATTTGTATATTCATACAACCTCCATATAATTAAACTGTCATATATAATATTAACCGCAGAGAGCACAGAGAAATCAGAGTTTTTCATTTTCTCTGTGTTCTCCATTTGGTCTCCCTCTCCTCTGAAATTTTGTAATAGAACCAAAAGCAAATTTTTTTATCCCGATAAATTAAGTCAATCTTGCTGTCACCCCCTTATTTTTGAACCGCAGAGCGCGCAGAGAACACAGAGTTTTTATTTATTTTTTCTTAGCGAGCTCTGTGTCCTCTGTGGTTTTTTCATAAAATCCGTTAAACTGTTATCACTGTTATTTCATCTGCTATCGTTTCAACCTTTTCCTTCATACTTTGCACCCTTCCTACAAAGTAGTTATAGAATATATATGTTATTATTCCTACACCGAGTCCAACTGCTGTTGTAACGAGTGCCTCCCAGATTCCTCCTGCTAGTACAGATGCATTCACATTTCCACCCAGACGCTCAACCTGCATAAATGCCTTTATCATACCAGTCACTGTCCCAAGAAACCCTAAGAGAGGAGCTACCCCTGCGACTGTTGCGAGCCCTGTAAGATACCTCTCAAAGCCCAGGAGTTCTTTTCTCGCTACTGTCTCCATAGTTTTCTCTTTCCCCTCTTCTGCACCGAGTCCAGCGGATATTATTCTCGTTATTGGTGTGTCGGTTCTGGAGCAGACCGCAATCGCAGACTGAACATCACCATCCCTGAGTCTTGCCTTGCATCTCTCTATTATATCCTCTGGTGTTCTTGTTCTACGATAGTATATAAATCTCTCTATGATTATTGCTATACCAAAAAGCGATGCGATACCTATGGGTATTATCATATATCCACCCTTTATCAGAATCTCAAATAGACTCATATTTCCTCCCGTTAAATTAAGAAGTATTGTCAAAAATCTAATGCACAGGATTCTACGAACATTGAAATTTATAAATTAAATAGGGATTTAAAGAAATTTTCTCTTCTTCTCAACAGGGAACTCAAGAGATTGGAAGAGATTTGTTTTTCTAAAAATATCTTTTTCTCTTCCCTACGGATCCGCATGGATAAGTTCTCTTACAATCCCTGTTAAATTAAGAAGTTTTCAACAAAAGCCATTCTTTAATAAAATCATCTATGTCTCCATCCATAACCTTCTCAACGGCAGCTGTTTCACAACCGGTACGGTGATCCTTAATCAGTTTATATGGATGTATTACATATGAGCGTATCTCTCTTCCCCAACCTATCTCTTTCTTGCCCTTCTCCAATTTCTCTAATTCCTTCCTTTCCTCTTCCCTCTTCATCTCGTAGAGTTTCGCTCGCAGTACCTTTAATGCGTTTATTCTGTTCTGATACTGTGAACGCTCACTCTGACAGGTTACTACTATTCCGGTCGGGATGTGTGTAATCCTCACCGCTGTACTCAATTTATTCACATTTTGCCCTCCCGGTCCTGATGAACGGAATGCATCCATTTTCAAATCACTCTCTTTCAGTTCAATTTCAACCGTGTCTTCAATAACAGGATATACAAAACAGGATGCAAATGATGTATGTCTCCTTGCTCCACTATCAAAGGGCGATATGCGCACAAGCCTATGAACGCCGGTCTCTGATTTTAGATATCCGTATGTATATTTACCCTTTATCTCTACTGTAGCATCCTTGATACCTGCTACATCTCCTGGTTCAAGGTCAAGTATATTTGTTGAAAATTTGTGTCTTTCTGACCACTTCAGATACATACGGAGTAACATCTCTGCCCAGTCACATGCCTCTGTACCACCTGCACCTGGATGAATATTAAGTATTGCGTCTCTTTTATCATCCTCATCCCTTAACATAAACTGCAGTTCAACTTCGGTCAGCCTTTTTTCGAGGGACTCTATCTCTTTTGTAATCTCCTTATCATCCTCCATAAGGGAATACAACTCCTTCGTATCCTGTATATCCCTGTTCAAAGTCTCGTATAAGGAGAGCGTATTTTTTATATTTGATAATTCCCTGGTAACCTCTTTTGCCTTGATATTATCATTCCAAAAGTCCGGTTTGGTAGTCTCTTCTTCAAGTTGCGAAAGTCTCTTTTTGAGTTTGTCTACTTTAAAGAAACCTCCCGAGCCTTTTCACCCGCTCATTTAATTGCTCTATATTACCCATCACCCCTCCTAATAAACTAACCAACTAACAAACTATCCAACTAACAAACTAACTCTAATTATATCACAACTTTCATCCATTGTCAAGAAAAAAGGGTAATGGGGACGGTTCTCTTTTTCGGACTGTTTTTTCATATTAAGATATATTCCTTAACAAGGTATCAAGAAAAAAAGAACCGTCCCTATATTCCTCTGTTTACAACAGCACCGATAAATTTTCTTGACAAATTAAAGATTTTATGTTATAATGTAATCAGAAGGAATTAAGATAATCGTATTTTTTTTCTCTTACCAAAATTGAAAATCTGGTATAAATTAGATACAACTTATGCCAACGATACTACGGGTAAAAGGATATAGATTCTTCTTTTTTAGTAATGAGATGAATGAACCTACCCATATTCACATTGAATCTGCCGAAAAATATGCTAAATTCTGGCTGCACCCTATTGCCTTAGCAAAGAATATAGGATTTGACTCATCTGAATTGACAGAAATTAGGAACGTAATTATGAAAAATATTAAATTAATGGAGGAAAGGTGGAATGAATACTTTAGCGACTAAAGAATTTACTGCAACGGCAAAATATGTAGCAGTGAAATCAGAGACATTGGAAGTGTATTTGACCGATGGAAGAATTATAAGTGTTCCTATTGAATGGTTTCCCAAACTGAGGGATGCCTCCGAAAAGGAGAGAAACAACTGGCGTTTAATAGGCGGGGGGGTAGGCATCCATTGGGAAGACATTGACGAAGATTTGTCTGTATCAGGATTGTTAAGATAATAGAAACCTACCATATTGTAATGGGGACGGTTCTCTTTTGGACTGTTTTTTTATATCTTCTTTGGCCTGCCCTGTGGAGTAACAAAACTAACTCCACGGGGCAAGAAATTTCTTGACTCCGTATTTTCTCTCCATATCAGCTATAAATCTATTAGATCCATAGAACTGTCCTTTTAAGATATTGTTTTCTTCTACAATAAAGTCTCGATAGCTTATTTGTCTCTCTTCTTTTGTTTTGCCGAGAGTTTCATAAAGTGGATTCATATCAATTAAAGTATTACTCTCTCCATAAACATAAACTCTGTAGCAATAAATGCAAGGTGTTAAGAAAAAAAAGAACCGTCCCCATATTCTTCTATTCCCTTGACGAAGATAGTCTTCAGGGGGTGGATACCGTTACTATGTTGATCAAAAATTTTAGAAATTTTTATGGAT
>JAYENM010000100.1:0-3409 GCA_034722095.1 Caldifarciminota bacterium
TCAGATTGTGCGCGGTACATACCAGATAACCCCCTCTCCCCAGTCACCAATAAACAAGCTCTCTAACACCGATCCCCATGCTTCCCGCCAGATGTATGAGGTAGAAAGCTAAATGGAAGGTACGACGCACTCTCTTTTCAACACTTCTACCCGTATATTGATGCAAAGACTTCAATCCAAGCGTATTCTTCACGATATCGAATAATACCTCAATCCTGCTCCGCTTTTCTCTGAATGCTCCCCACTCCGCGATCTGTCTAAGAAATTCACGTCCGATTTTCTTCCAAATATCAAGCAAATAAGCCTTCCCAGCCCACACATCAAGCGGAGGAACGAGATTTGCCGAAATCCTCTTCATATTTGTATTCTTCCTTTGATAAATGATTGGAACAACGAAAAATCGATTAATGGCCGATATATAATCCTTCATTGAGCCATATACTTTGTCACAGATGATTAACTCGCCCATTCTCATCTTTTTTGAGGAGTATAGCTTTTCAAGGCATGGAATAAGTATCTTTGCATCATTCGGGCATCCATCGTAGAGTTCATAATCCAATAGCTTTGAGTATAAATTGTGCTATAACCCATTTTGGATTCTCAAAATCTGGTATTAATGGTGGTTTCATTTTAGTTCCTCCTTTAATAGCAATATACGTGGTCATATTTAAATTTTTCGGTTTTTTACGGTTTATTTTCAAAATAGATTGTTTATATTGCTTCCATTAAGGTTTTTAGAGAGATTACAGCGCAAATTCAAAATTGGAGGGTTTCTATAGGTGATACTGTGGGTGCTTTAGGGAGGGGGTTATTTAAATACTCAGCGAATAAATATTACATGAAATGCAAATATTGAGTTTAGTGCAAGTGACAGCAGGTTATGTAGCAGAATCTTGGGCAAAAGAGGTGAAATGAAACATGTCGGGTGATTTTTTCTTAATATGGCTACTCCTAGGGATTATTGTTGGAATAATATTAGCATTAGAATACTATGTAGAAAAAGAGAAAGAGAAGAAACAGAAAGAAAGAGAAGAGAGAATTGTGGCTGAAATAAAAAAATCGGATACACGCAGGGGAGATAACAATATAGACGTGCTTAGAAAGCTTGCGGAACTCCATAAAAAGGGAATTATAACTGATGAAGAATTCGAGCAAAAGAAAAGGGAGTTGCTTGATAAATTATGATAGAAGAAGGTGCTAGTGCCATCGCCGATCTGGTGATTAATCGTTTTGAACAGAATACTGCAAGACTCGATTTTGGATTTTTATTTTATGCTATAATTTTGATATTTGTGATAATCGCATCGTATTATTTCATACAAGGATATTCAACTACAAGAGAAAACACGGATGTGAAGCGATATACTGAAAGAAATACAATACATCATTCCAAAAGGGATATAATAAATCAAATCCAAGAATTGGCAAAATTGCATGAAGAAGGTATTTTAACTGACGAGGAATTTGAAAAAGAGAAAACGAAATTACTTGATAAACTATAAAACTTACATAACAGCACTTGGAATTGAAAAAGGTTTAATGTTTGCATTTATCTATCCAAAATAGGTCAAAAACAAACATGCCAAAAATGGGAATTACACTAAAGTTTGGTGGTTGGAAATTTGCGAAGATATCAATAAGTAGAAAAGGAGATATTTGCATTGCTTATCTGATACCAGAGTTTGGTCTTCATGATGAATATCATCCAAAGACTGGAGAGTGGCACATAAAAAGCGATAAATATCCCATTAACCCCTATGGAAAGAATAAACACACAATCCTTTATGAAAATCCAAAAAATCTTTACAAATGTCAAAAAGAACTTTTAGACGACATCAAACCCTTTTTATATGAACCAAGCCATAACGGTGAAGTTTATGTTATACTGATACCTGAGATAAAAGAACATAAATCTACTGTAAATGAGTTGTCAAAAAAGAAGGTCGAGATAGATGCGTTCAAAATTCTAAAAGAGGATTATGATATATTGCCGAGTGTTCGCATTGTTAAAGTAAAAGAGCTTCAAAAAACACTTCAATACCCATCTCCACAAGAAGCGATAATAATTGATCCAATAGAGCGAGAAATATGTTTCTATAAGAGATCTGGGCGCATATACAAAGTGAAAATTGAGGATATGCGTGACGTTAAGCGAATTATCGAACAAATAGAGCAAACAAAATGGGGAAATGCATTTATTTCCCCAAGGTTAGATGCTTTGAAACGTCTTGGGAAACAAAATCCTAACGCTTTTTCTCAATGGATACCTCAAGATATTGGGTGAATTTCTAAAGAAATTAAAGACGTTACGATAGCATCTAGAAAAAAGCTTGAGAAAAATATATCTACTGCGCAAATCGACTTTTTAAAAAGGTGAGCAGGGAACGTCTTAGCATTTTAAACTACGCCTAAGATTTCTTGGAAAACTTTAGTTTGTTTAATCCGATTTATTACCTGATCTTCACACCGTCCCTTTTTCCCTTTTTACGCAGCTACCACACCCGATAGCTGAGTAGCCCCTGTTAATTCGGTGAGCCTATTTCAAAACTCTTATTAATACCTTCTTAATAACAAACTAGCAGTAGTTGAGGGAGTAATATGATATTCGAGGAATTAACAGATGAGAAATGGAAATTTATCGAGCCGTATCTTCCAACACCCGCACCCACTGGCAGACCACGAGCAGATGACAGAAAAACGATCAACGGCATCTTATTCGTCCTCATAACCGGCTGTAAATGGACGGATATGCCGAAATCATACGGGTCTCCGGTAACCGCCTGGAGGCGGCTCAGGAACTGGGAGGAAAAGGAAGTATGGTCCAAACTAATGCAACAATTGAAAAACGAAGTATATAGAGCGGGCAAAATCTCGGTTAAAGCGGCATCTATCGACAGTAAGACGGTTGTTGCCAAAAAAGGGGCGAGTGCGTCGGATACGACGGCCATAAAAAGAAGAAAGGCACAAAGATCCATGTAGCGGTCAGCAAGGAGGGTTTACCGCTGGGTATGGAGATCAGTGCAGGAAATGAGCATGATAGTTTGTATTTTACCGATGTGGCCGATAAGATAGAGCTAAAAGGCGTAAGAGGCAGGCCAAAGAGAAGACCGGCGGAAATTAACGCCGATCCAGCCTATGATACCGAATTTATAAGATGCTATCTGAGGAGGAGAGGAATAAAAGCTAATATCCCTGTAAATAAGAGAAATAGGAAACAACCAAAGAGAGGAAGACTTTTTAGGTTTGATAAAGAGTCCTATGAGAACAGGGGAGCAGTAGAGCGGTTCAACTCGTGGATAGAATCCTTTAAAAGGATTTTAGTACGATTTGAGAGATTAAAGGTGACATTCATAGCTTTCGTTAATTTAGCATGCACGATGATTTTATGGAGGGTTTTGAAATGAGTTCG
>JAYENM010000101.1:0-3409 GCA_034722095.1 Caldifarciminota bacterium
AAAGTTTTGACACTAATTGGCTAAAGATAGTAGCGTACAAAACTAATCCCCATTATGTTTTTTAGGCAGATTGCAAGGCGTTGGTGTTAAGATTTCCAGGTGTCTGAGCGAAGCGAGTTCTGGAAATTAGCCATAAGACGAAGCAATCTGGCGTTAAAAAAACATACGGGGTGCCCTTTTCTTTGCTTCGTTTCTTTTGGGCAAACAAAAGAAATGAAGACGATAAACACGAAACGGGAATACAGCTTCGTATAAGCACTTTTGTGGTGTCAAATGTTTTATAATCACCAAAATTAAACCTGCCTGCCGGTAAGCAGGTATCAAAAATCAAAATTACCTGCCTACCGTCAGGCATATCATGCCTTAAATTTTTTGTCCTTTCCGTCGGGAGGTAACTCCCGACGACACCCTCTTCTCCATCCTTCCCCAGTTCTTTCCCACTTTCATCTCGCACACCACAGGCACATCAAGGCTTACTGCCCTCTCCATCTCTCTTTTAACGATGTCTGATACTTCTGTAAGTTCGTCTTTGGTTACCTCAAGCACGAGTTCGTCATGCACCTGAATTATCATTCCACTCTTCTTGTTTGAGAGTGCCTTATCTATGTTTACCATAGCAACTTTTATCATATCTGCTGCACTCCCTTGGACCGGTGCATTTATTGCAGCCCGTATGTCAGCTCCTTTTACACTTTCAAAGTATCTTTTTCTGCCCAGTATGGTAGTTGTATAGCCCTTTTCTGTTGCTTCTCTGACTGTATTCTCCACCCATTCCTTGACGCCCGGGTATGTTCTAAAGTATGCATTTATAAAGAGATTTGCATCTTCTACTGATATACCAAGTCTTCTTGAAAGTCCATATGCTCCCATACCATAAATTATCCCAAAGTTTATCATCTTTGCCATCTCTCGCTCTTTTTTGCCTACGAGTTCCTCAGGAATACCAAGAACAAGTGCTGCAGTGCGTGTGTGGATATCCTCATTTCTCTCAAACGCCTCCTTCAGATTCTTATCTCCTGAAAGGGATGCCACTATTCTAAGTTCTATCTGTGAATAATCAGACGAGAGAAGCACCCAGTCAGGAGGTGCTACGAATCCTTCTCTTACCGTGGGCGGAATGTTTTGAAGATTTGGCTTGATAGATGAGAGTCTTCCCGTAGCGGTGGTGGTCTGGCACCATTTCGTCCTCACCCTACCATTCTCTACAAGTTCCGGCAGTGCATCTATATAAGTAGACCTTATCTTTTCTGTTTCTCTGTACTGGAGCAGAAGTTCCACTATTTCATGATAGGGAACAAGCTTTTCGAGAACCTCCTGGTTAGTTGATACTCCTGTCTTCGTGCGTTTGATCTTTGGTAATCCCAGTTTCTCAAAAAGGATATATGAGAGCTGTTTTGGCGAATTTAGATTGAATTTCATGCCTGCCAGTTTATATATCTGTTCTTCATAATTATGTAATTCCTTCTTCAACCTTTTACCCTCTTCTCTGAAAAATTTTATGTCCACCAGAACACCCCTCTCTTCCATTCTTGCAAGCACACTTGAGAGGGGAAGTTCCACATTATAATAGATTCTCCCCAGTTCTCTTTTTTCAAGTTCCTCTTTCAATATAGGATAAAGGGCAAGAAGAATAGAAGCACGTAGAGATAGGCATTCTGAGAGCTCATTCTCTGAGGGATTTTTAGGTAGCGATGGGAATGGCCTTGATAGGTATTTGAGAGACATTTTCGAGAGCGAATGGTTGCCGAGTGAAGGCTCGAGGAGATACGAGGCGATTGCAACATCAAATACGCTGTTTTCTCTGTCGGACAGGGAGAATTTAAAGAGGTCTTTGGATACATCCGTCGCAGTTATTTCTGAACGGTTGATGACTTCTCTTATCTTTTCGTAGTTATTCAGAGAGGAGACAGCAGTGTTTGAATCTGTAGCAACCGCTATTATGTCGTTGAGAAGCGTTACACCAATCTCCTTCAAGTTGCCCTTCATAAGTTTATCTACGCTTACATTCTTGGCTTGTTTTTTAGAGGATAATCCGAGTTTCTCTATCAAGGAGAAGAACTCAAGTCGTGTAAGGAGGTTTAACAATTCATCTTTGTGGGGCGTCCCCATTTTGAGTGATTCTATCTCTATGGGTATCTTTTTTTTTATTTCAAGTGTGGCAAGTTCTCTTGATAGATAGGCGTTTTCTCTCTCTTCGATAAGCAGTTTCTTCAATTTTTCCTCTTTTATGGTATCTATGTTGGAATATATACTGTCAAGTGAGTTGAATCTCTCCAGAAGTTTTGCTGCGGTTTTGGGACCTATACCCTTGACGCCGGGAATGTTGTCTATCTTGTCTCCTGTAAGTGCGAGAAAGTCCACAACCCGTTCAGGCGCCACTCCTATCCACTCCTTTGCACTATCTCTGTCATATATCTTAAAGTCCTTTGGATTTAGTATATGTACCCTTTTGTTCAGCAATTGCAGGAAATCCTTGTCGCTTGAGAATATGACAACCTCCAACCTTTTTCTGCTTGCCTTCTTTGCGAGACTTCCAATTATATCATCTGCCTCGAGACCTGGCTCTTCGTAATGAGAGATTCCCATCAGAGAGAGAAGTTGCTTAATAACGGGGATTTGTTTTTGTAGTTCATCTGGCATTTCTGGCCTTTGTGCCTTGTATTCCTCAAATTTTTCATGTCTGTGTGTCGGTGCAGGCGAGTCAAATGCTACAAAGATATAGTCTGGTTTCTTTTCTGATAGCAGTTTTATGATGGAATTTGTAAACGCAAACACTGCACTTGTATTCTCTCCCTTTGAGTTTCTCAAAGGATTTCTTATAAAGGCAAAATATCCTCTATATGCGATGGATGAACCATCTATTAGATAAATTCTCATATTATTCTGCTGCACGGAGCTTGATTCCATTTAAATTCAGGAGGTATGCCAGAACACCCATTCCCTTTACCCTTTCAAATTCTCTGTTTGTGTAGTTTACACCACAGGATGGACTTCCTTCCTTTAGTATTGCCTCCTCTACCGAAACAAGTCTCACAATATCAAGAACGGCATGTGCACCTCTCAAGAATTTCTCTGTGACATCAACACCCTCTGAGGATATAACCCTTGATTTTGCATTCGCCACATCCTTGCCATCTCCATATTCAATCGTAGAGGAAGGTCTGGGAGTTGGAAGTCCTCCAAGTTGTTCGGGACAGATGGGTATTGCCAGCCCCTTCTTCACAAGTTCAACAAAATGCGGGCAGTGTAATATCTCAAGATCATATCTGGTTGGAAGCCCAACAAGACAGGCGAGTATTATAATCATCTCAGGTTATTAACCGCAGGTTAAAAGACAGTAATTAGGTTATTGGGTAATTGGGTTATTAAAGACTGTAGGGCACGGTTTTAACCGTGCAAGCACAAATTC
>JAYENM010000102.1:0-3402 GCA_034722095.1 Caldifarciminota bacterium
TAACTAATAATCCTATACGAAGTTTAGAAACTTTTAAATATGAAAGTAATTTATGTATAAAAAAATCTGTGAAATCTCTTTTTAATCTTTCTAATCAGACATCCTGATCTTTATAGGATGTCTTTTTTAAATTAAGGAATTATACACTATATTTTATAAGTTGTCAAGAAAATTCTTAACAGGGATTGCAAGAGAATTCAAGAGAAAAAAATAAATAAACAAAAGAATCTCTTCCAATCTCTTTCCTGCCTATCGGCAGACAGGAAGTCCCTGTTAAAAAGTATAGTCTCCTATGCAATCAAGAAAATTCTCATTTAAATTTTACTATTCAAACCGTTCCATTTCCTCAACCCATCTACCATCCCTGTATCTCACAACCGAATATATACCACTTTCCAATGTGGGTGTAACGATCTCAATGTTATCATCTCCGTCTATATCAAAGAATGTGGGGTTACCAGTGTACTTCTCAAGATAACCAGTAACTGTATAGACTCGTTCGTATATACCCTCTCTAATTTCGAATATAACTATCTCTTTGTCATCGCTCACGCACGCCTCCTCCATATAGCCGTTGCCATCAAGATCCCGAATAAAAAGGGAAGGTAACTCATTCAATAGAATATCTGTCTCTAACACCCATGATTTCTCTTTGGTAAGTTCATCAACTTTTCCTCCTATAAGCAGGGCATCGGCTTTTTCTCTGAATGCGCCAACCCTTATTCTGAACCAATCTTCTCCGTTGACAATATAAGCAGGGTAGCCCGCCTCGACAAGTCTATCCACAAGTTGTTGTGCACCCTGCTTCCCTCTTGTCGAACTTACCTGTATCGTGAAGAGACGTGCAGTCGTATCTGCAGATGTGGGAATATACTTCTCCTCCGCCTCCTGCCTTCTCACAAGAAATCCGGGGATAAAAATCCTTTCTCCTCTTATATCTACAGATCTCTCTACTACAAGACTATCACTTCTTATAACGACCATTCCCTCGTTGGTCAATGCATATATTCGGGAATCTAGCGGGCTGGTCTCTACCGCATTGCAGGAAAGCTCTATCTCCTTTAATAAAAGATCGGTTCCGGCGTCAAATATCAAAAGGCGGCCAAAAGAGGTAATTATGCCATAAGAACCATCCCTTGAAAGTTTCATAAAGAACGGCCTTACCGAGAGGGATATCCTTTTATCTATATTATATGTAAACCTATTCAAAACATACAATGCACTGGCAGAGAGAATATATATCTTGTTGCCTGCTGGCGTAATTACCAGATTGATCGGTGTATCGTCTATTGGAATACTCTTTACGATGGAAAGTTGTTTTCCTGAGTACACTTCTATCCTGTTATTGAATGCGACATATATCCTTAGACCATACGGACTGATACAGAAGGTAATCGGGTTGTTCATCTCCTTGATTCTCTTAGTTTTCTCCTTTTTATCAATTATTACTACACTATGAGGAGTAAGAAGCCATATATTTTTATGACCGTTTCTATATTCGATTATAGAATCTTTGAGAAGCCATTCGTCATCACACAGAATACCACCTTCGTTTACAGAATATATGTCTGCATCCGTAAGGATAACACCTGATGTAGTAGGGGGAAGCTTCTTAATTATCTCTTTCCTGTTGCTTGCAATGTCGTATCTATAGAGGTATGAATTATGCATAAAAACCGAATCATTATAGAATAAAATATCCTTTGGATTGTCTACCTCGATGCTACCCATAAGGGAATAAGAGAAAAGGTCGTACATCCGTACTCCATGTGTATCTGTGACAAAACCTATAACACCATCAAGCTTTTCCTTCTTGTCAAAATATATTTTCCTCTCCTCGGATGGCTTATGACAGGAGGTAAGAAAAAGAAATGGAACAATATATATTAAAAATCTCCTCATATCATCTTGCTCCCATTGATGATGAGCTCAAATCTGCATCCGAGGAAGTCTGCAGACTTCCTCGATACCGTCATTCGGGAGAGGAATATCTCAAAGTATTCCATTACAGATGATATACTGGTATCGATTGAGATATCGAGGGATATTATCCTATCTTTTCTTTCTACCTTCAAGACGGAACTCTCTGTAGAGTAATTGACCCTATCATGTATATCGAACTTTATAAACTTTGGATTTCTTACTCTTGAACGATGGACATCTGCCTTATCCGCAAGAATAAGTGCAGCTGTAACATCGGATACAGGAAGCCCATCTTCCTCGTGATGATTGCCAATGGCGGTGATAACCTCTGCTACATCATCGATATCCATACCCATTTGAGTAAGCACTATGTGGGCCATTATTGCTCCTATCTGAGCGTGAGATTCTCTGGATATAACATTTCCTATATCATGGAGGTAACCTGATATAGCTGCAAGTTCACAAAATTTCTCCTCTCTTCCCAGCTCTTTCAGTATCTTTCTCGCGTCTCTCGCAACTATATGGGAATGCCTCTTGCCGTGCTCGGTATAACCTATCACACCAAGGGTCTCGTTTGCCTTTTCTATATATGCCCTTATAATTTTATTCTTCTCCACATCGCCTAATACAATCATAGTCTCTCTCCTGTTTCTGCATTAAATATACGCAGCTTTTCTCTTTTGAAGTTGATATTTATCACATCACCCGAGTGGGGTGGAGACTCGTACATCCTCATAATAAGTGAAATATCACCCACAGAAAGATGCAAAAGTGCCTCATTGCCAAGTGCCTCCACTAACTCTACTCCCGCCTTGATATTTCCCTTACTATCAACTACTATATCCTCAGACCTTACTCCTACTATGACCTTTCCTTTTACATTCTCTATAGGGATTTTGATATCACCGTCCTTTGCCCTGAATATACCATCCTCTACAGCACCCTCTATGAAATTCATAGGTGGACTCCCTATGAATCCTGCAACAAAGTAATTGACGGGATGATCATAGAGTGTCTCAGCATCTCCTATCTGCTGTATTCTTCCTTTATTCAATATTACAATCTTATCTCCCATTGTCATAGCCTCTATCTGATCATGTGTTACATAAATTGTTGTGGCAGACAATCTCTTATGAAGTTTTTTGAGTTCGGTCCTCATCTCGACACGCAATTTTGCATCAAGGTTTGAAAGAGGCTCGTCAAATAGAAAGACAAGAGGATTTCTCACTATTGCCCTTCCTACAGCAACTCTCTGCCTCTGTCCACCCGATAAAGCCCTCGGTCTCCTTGACAAAAGTTCCTCTATCTCAAGGATTTTTGTAGCGCCTAAAACTCGCTTCTTGATTTCCTCTCTGGGATACTTTCTCAGTTTTAGGGCAAATGCCATATTCTCATACACTGTCATATGTGGATACAGGGCATAATCCTGAAATACCATTGCAATATTTCGGTCCTTTGGTGGAATATGCTTTACTTTCC
>JAYENM010000103.1:0-3400 GCA_034722095.1 Caldifarciminota bacterium
CAGCACTTGAAAGCCGTTACATATCCCGAGAATAAGGGTATTTCGTTCCAAAAAGTCAAATACGGTCTCTCTGAGAAATTCTTTTATATATACTGATAGTATCTTTCCACTTGATATAGAGTCTCCGTAAGAGAAACCGCCAGGGAGAACAAGTATATCATAAAAGAGCAATCTTGTAGGTTGCTCCTCAAGTTTCTTTATAGAGATTTCATTAACACTTGCACCGCAGGTTTGGAGTGCAATTTTCGTTTCGAGGTCGCAATTTATACCTGGGGCATACAATATGAGAACTCTAACCATAGATTTATCCTGGTATAACATTCATTATACCGGACATCCTTCTCGTTATAGGATGTCTCCCTTCATAAGTTCGAGCATTGTCTTGACTGCCTCCTCGAGACCTGTGAATACTGCCCGTGATATTATACTGTGCCCGATGTTGAGCTCTACAATATGTGGAACAGACAGAATTCCCTTAACATTATGATATCCCAGACTATGACCCGCATGGACCTCAAGTCCTACCTCATGTGCAGCAATCGACGCCCTCTTCAATCTCTCCATTTCTCTTCTTTTATCTGATGTTTCGCTGTAAGCCTTTGTATTCAGCTCAACCGCATCTGCTCCAAATTGTTTCGCAGTTTCCATAATTGATTCATCTGGTTCAATAAAGAGTGTAACTTGGATACCCGCATCTTTTAGAACACCGATTGTTTTTTTTATTTCTTCTCTATGTGTGAGTATATCAAGTCCGCCCTCTGTAGTCTGCTCTCCTTCCCTTTCGGGAACGAGACAGGCATAATGAGGTTTTACGCTGGATACAAATCTGACTATATCGGGGTCCGTGCACAATTCGACATTTAAAGATGTTTTTGTAATCTCCCGTATGAGTCTCACATCTCTTTCGGTTATATGCCTTCTATCAATTCTAATATGGCAGGTTATTCCATCTGCTCCCGCGAGTTCCACAATAGGAACCGCGTCAACAGGATCAGGATAAGGGGTATCTCTCTGTGATCTGAGTGTGGCTATATGGTCTATATTTACTCCAAGCCTCATAGTGAAAATATTATAACACGAATTTATATCTTTGTCAAGAAAAAAAGGAAGGATTTAATAGGGATTGCCTGCCTGACGGTAGGCAGGAAAGAGAATCTAAGAGATAAAAAACCTGTCTACCGACAGGTAGATAAGAAATGAAAAAGAAAAATCTCTTTCTATCTCTTTAGTTCCCTGTTAAAAAAAAAGAGTTGACAGGGATTGTAAGAGAATATAAGAGATAAAAAACCTGTCTAAAAATCTTGGTGTCTTTGTGGTTTTCTCAACAATTTCTCAAAAAAAAGTTGACAAATCAGAAAAAATCTGGTATAATACACTAATTGAATTTATCCTTAAGTTATTTAAATATTATAAATAAACCGCAGAGAACGCAGAGTTCACAGAGATAGAACGGATAAAGGATCGAAGGACTCTGCGGACTCAAAAATATGGGGTGTAGAAGTTTGGAAACTTTTCCATATCCATACGGATTCTGTGAACGGATCTTGAGATACTTTGGTTTTCTCTTTGGAGTAACAAGATTGAAAGTATGATGAAGACAAGGTTTGAAAGCAAGTGGTTTAGAGGTTGGTTTTTCGTTGAATTTTGAGGTGACAGTGATGAAAGTTGGATAAAGTAGATGGTGCCAAGCAAAGGGTTGGAGAACGCAGAGATTAAGAATAAAGATTTTTCTGCGTGCTCTGTGACCTCTGCGGTTGATATTTTACATAACATATCTTTAACCGGGGAGATTTATGCGAACAAAGAAGGATGTATTGAAAGAGGCAGAGGAAAGAGGAATAAAATTTATAGACCTCTGGTTTTCAGATGTGTTGGGATGCATCAAAAATATATCAATTCCGAAGAAAATGCTTTCAAAGGCTGTCTCGGAAGGAGTCTGGTTTGATGGTTCATCTATAGAGGGATTTGGTAGAATCTGCGAAAGTGATATGTATCTTATGCCAGATATTGATACGTTTGTCTCTCTTGGGGATGAAGAACCGAAATCAGCGAGAATAATATGTGATGTGTATTCACCAGACCATTCTCTATTCCCTGATGACCCAAGATATGTTCTTAAAAGAGCACTGGAAATTGCGTTAGAGAGAGGCTATCACTATAATGTTGGAGCGGAGCTGGAATTCTATCTCTTTTTGAGAGACGAAGGGATGGCTCCCTTGTTTTACGATAGAGTAGGATATTTCGATCTGGAGGGCGATCTTGCCTTGAAAATGAGAAAAGAGATTACACAGGACCTTGAAGCCATTGGAATTGATGTTGAAGCTGGGCATCACGAAGTAGGAACAGGTCAACACGAAATAGATCTTAAATTCACAGATGCGCTCAGAATGGCTGACAATATAATAACAGCAAAGGCAGTGATAAAGCGTGTCGCGGAGAAACACGGAGCACTTGCAACATTTATGCCTAAACCTGTTTTCGGTAAACCCGGTAATGGGATGCATCTTCATCAGAGTATCTTTGTAAACGGTGAAAATGCATTTGCAGATAGGAGTGACAAATATGGATTGTCCGAACTTGCCTATAATTTTCTCGGAGGGCAGCTCACACATGCCAGAGAGATATGTGTACTTCTCGCCCCGACTGTCAATTCTTACAAGAGACTTGTTTCAGGTTTCGAAGCGCCTGTATATGTGTGCTGGGGACAGATGAACCGCTCTGCTCTTGTAAGAGTGCCGAGAATGAGCAAGGGAAAATTGGATTCAGCGAGACTCGAAATGAGATGTTCCGACCCTACTGCAAACACCTATCTTGCATTTGCATCTCTTCTCATGGCAGGGTTAGATGGTGTAGATAGGAAACTAACTCCTCCACCGCCGCGTGAGGATAATCTTTTCGAATTAGATAGCGAGTCTTTAAGCGGGATATCAGCTTTACCGAGATCCTTATTTGAGGCACTGGAAGAACTTGCAAATTCAGAGATTATAAAGAAGACGCTGGGGGAGGGGCTTACAAAAAGGTATTACAGCATAAAGAAAGGGGAATGGGATGAATATTCCATTCAGGTCTCAAACTGGGAGGTTGAAAAGTATACAAGTATATATTGAGACTTAACGAAATATACTATATTGCTGTATTCCTATGGCTTTTATATTAGCATGTTTTCTTGTGTCTACGCCATTAGATTCTTTACAGGGGGTTGACAAACAGGATAGATGGCTATCAGAAGATAAATTTGAACATATATTTTTCTCCTCGTTCCTTTTGGGTTTATCGTACCGTTTATATCGCAATGAATTGAATAAATCCGATGCAAGTGCAAGACAAGTTGGAATTGGGATTGCCCTATCTATAGGGATATCAAAAGAGTTATACGACCTTGCAGATAGAGGAAATCCAA
>JAYENM010000104.1:0-1887 GCA_034722095.1 Caldifarciminota bacterium
AGCCGCAGCTGTAGGGGTTTAATGCATTAAACCCCTACAAGCGAATAGAAGATGCTGTTCTGGATTCAATTTGCGCAACTTATCCTCAGGATCCGCACGGATCCCCAGGATCCGCACGGAAAAGTTGTGACTACCAGGTTGAAATTTGACTTTCTGCACAGCCTGTAAAGGTTTGCCCAACATTATGTTTTTGCAATAGCAAGCTATTACGATGCTATCGCAGTAGTATCATCTTCTTTGTGTTTTTGAATCTGCCAACCTCTATCCTGTAAAAATATATTCCGGAGGCAAGCCTTCCACCCTTATCGTCTCTTCCGTCCCATCTGATATTGTAATAACCGGGTTTCTGTATATTATCCACTAATGTTTTCACCACTCTGCCTGTAAGGTCGTAGACCTTCAATTTAACCTTCTCTTTTGCCATCACGGAATAGGCGATGGCAGTCTCAGAATTAAAGGGGTTAGGCGTATTCTGGTAGAGAACACACACTGATGGAATTTCAGGCCTTTCCTCTATTCCGAGAGCGGTAGTAAAGGTATAGACATTGCCATCGCAGGGCGTCCTTGGACCTGATGAGGTAATCTTCCAGATATCTCCTGGTCCTGGTGGTACCGTCATCGAGCCATCTCTATTAAACCAGAAGTATCCACCACACAGGTGAATTCGTTTATCAGTAGCGGGGTCAAGGGTTTCATTTCCTGAACCAATATACCAGCTATCTCCTGTCCCTGTTCCAAAGGGAACAAATACATCGTTTGTAAGGTCATAGACCTCCAGACTGAGTAAGGTTGTATCACCGGGATATTGTATCCAGCGTAATTCGTAATCAGAACCCCTGAATGGCCATGCCTTGGGGCGAGTGGGTTGTGGCGTGTCAATTTCAAGGTTTCCATCAAAGCCACTCACATTTGTAACTATATCAAAATCAATATATCTGAATAAAGTGTAGTCAATCTGCGAGCTAAACTCAATTGCAAACCCATCTATAATTGGAGAATAATCGACATAGAGGAGACCATCTATCTTGGTGGAGAGTGGCTGTGCTGAAAGTAGTAAGGAGTCAATGGTAATATCGTAAAGGTCATAAGTATATAATGGATCCATAAAACCCAATCGTTGAATAAGATTGAATTTTACCTCATAGGTATGTCCTGTATAATCCTCGGGGATGTACTCAAGTGCTTGGATTGAGAGCGAGTTACAACCACCTTTTGAATGTACGACAGTACCTGCAGGAGAATGGTCATTCAATATCTTTATGTATCCATCGGAAGAATCGGCAGATAATGTATCAGCGTCTCTGGCAATCACTCTCAATCTGTAATCCCCATTATTAAAGAGGTAAGAGTTCCATAGGTAACTACCGCTATTTTCTTCACCCTCTGAAATGGGTATCCACTCTTCACTATCCTGTCTTCTCAATAAAATATCAATAGCCAGAGAATCGTGGTCGGCATCTGCTGCCTCCCATTCAATAGAGACTATCCCCTCCACTGTTCCTCTGTGGGGAGACAGAAGGACTACATCGGGAACACCGTTTCCCGGGTTGTTCACCGTAAACATTGCATTTGATATATCTGCTCCAATAGTAATTGCATCGTAGGCAAATACCTTTACCAAGTATCTTGTTCCATCGGGGACCTCAAGTGTATTCCATTCAAACTCATGGGTATCCTCTAAACCGGAAGCGATGGTATTCCAGGTTTTCCCATTATCTCTTGAATATAATATATCCACTGTTAGGGGGTTGCCCGTAACACTCGAATCTGCCCAGGTGATAGAGACTGTACCATCAACCTCTTCTCCACCGTTCGGGAAAAGAACAGTAACTTTGTGAGTTTCAAATCCGAGGCCGTAAAGATTTTGGGCTACATCACTGTTATTCT
>JAYENM010000104.1:1897-3395 GCA_034722095.1 Caldifarciminota bacterium
CTGGAGATCGGCCATATCCTCTCCAGCCACCACCGCTATCACCACCTTTGCTGTATCACCACTTGCAAGACTGAAGGGACCCGTGCACTGAACAAATCTTATATCCTGGGGTGTTGAGATGCTATCCCAGGGATGATATTCTGCCGTCTTAAAATCGTAACCTGCAAGGAGAAGGTACGCATCTCTATCGTCTCCGGGGTCGGTCGTAATGGTTGTAATCTTGAATGCAGTAAGTCCTAACTGTTCTCCAGCGGTATCCAGAGGGCTCTCCAGAAAATCATATCCCATATATCCCGGCGGATATTCCCACCCTGGTTCATCAAAATCAGAGTCATATGCATAACCAAGATTCCGCTCAGGATCAAAGCCAACCAGATCGTCGGAATAATCGCCTATATCAGCATCACAGCATATTCCCGTCTGAACATAGAAGAGGGTATCAGGAGAGTTATTTACTATATAATAAGTAAGGAAGAGAAAATCCTCATATATATCATAATACCATGAGTAACCTATCTGGGTCACCTCTATATTGAGAGGGAATCCACCCCCTGTATGTCTTGAAGAATCGGCATCAACGAACTGGCAGTAACTATCCTGATTGGAGATAATAATTGGATTTCCCCCGCCATCTCTAAGCGGCCAGTCTGCAGTGTCTGCCGGGTCATCAGACCAGTAAATTCTGTAATTCTCGTCCGTATAGTCGGGAAAATCTGGAGGCGTAAATTCTGTTCCTCCATTACTCGGGTTATAACCATAAGTCGTTTTTATTCTCATACCCCGGACAATTGCGCCGAGCCCGTGGGAAGAACTCGTTGACTTTGCAAATCCTCTCACACACCCCAGGAATGATGTGTCATTTACAGAACGGTAATAGATAAGCTCATTCTCGATCTTTATCGCTCCTCCAACCGAATCAAATTTGGCTGTAGAGTTAACGAATATTGTGGTTACAGTATCATCAATGGCGAGTGTGAGACGCGTAGTATCTTCTGCGATCTCCTCCATTGCACCTACCCATACCCCTGCGCCGAAGATATAGTGCTGTCCCGACCCTGTGGGCCAGATCCCGGCGTTTTCATATCCAAATCTGCCGTCATTCCTTATCCGAAGTTCAACCAGTCCCTTATTATGCCATCCGCTGTCCCATATAGCAAAAGTCGGGCTTGCAAGCATCAGTATGGCTATAAATATAAATATCCTTTTCATATCTCCTCCTTTTTTTGCTATGAGTATTGTCAAAAATCTAACCACAGAGAACACAGAGAATGTTCAGTATTAAGGAATTACAAAAGATTCTTTTCCCTCCCCTCTGTGACCTCTTATCCATACGGATCTTGAGATAAGACTAATCTTTTTATTCCATCTTTTAACCTTTCTACATTGAAATTTATAAGTAGTCTCACTCTTTTCTTCATTGCTTTCATATATGTCAAGAGCTGTGCTTCAAATATCTTCTTCATTCCTTCTGTTGCCTTTATTTCTAATATCACCTGTC
>JAYENM010000105.1:0-3390 GCA_034722095.1 Caldifarciminota bacterium
CTCGCTACAAAAAAGTCTTTCTTATCTACAATTATTTCGGGTGCTCGAGGGCGCGCATTATAGTTGGACGACATTGAAAAACCATAGGCACCAGTATCTTTAATCGCAATAAAAGAACCGATTTCAGGTCTTGTTATCTTTATATTTTCTCCTAAGAAATCGCTTAACTCACAGATTGGCCCAACTATATCAGCAGTTATCTCTTCTCCCTGTCTTTTTGTCAGGGGTATTACTTGATGGAAGGCACCATATAAACCAGGCCTTATGAAATCATTCATTCCCGCATCCACTACAACAAATTTTTTCTCCTTCATTTTTTTTAAATAAAGAACCTTTGAAACTAAGATGCCACTATTTCCAACCATTGTCCTGCCAGGCTCTATTATAACTGTAACATTCAATTTCTTTAAGGGAGGGATTACCAATCTAGCAAGATCTCTGTATGTAGGTACTTTCTCATCACCATACGGGATTCCCAGTCCTCCACCTATGTCAATGTATTTTATTTCCTTAATTACTTCAGCTAAGGAAATCAGTTTTGAAGTAGTTTCTATAAAAGGTTCTAATCTCGTTATCTGCGAACCTATATGTGCATGGAGCCCCACGATTTTAATATTGTCCAATCCTTTTGTCTTTTTATAAACATTTATAGCATCCTCAAAGGAGATACCAAACTTTGATATTCCAATACCTGTTGCGTCATAAGGATGAACATCCAGGTCTACATCAGGATTTATTCGGAGACCCACAAACACAGTTTTTCCAAATCTTTTCGCTGTTTTATTAATTACCTCTATCTCTTGATATGATTCAACATTAAAAAGAAGAATTCCCTCTTTTACAGCATAAATTATTTCATCTTCCGTCTTTCCAATACCATCAAAAACAATTTTTTGAGGATCCATACCTAAATAGACTGCCTTGTAAAGTTCACCACCCGAAACTACATCAGCACCGCACCCTTCTTCTGCTAATATCTTGCATATATTAAGATTGGAATTTGCCTTTAGGGCATAGCAAATAAGATGGGGAATCTGCTCAAAAGCCCTGTCTATATCTCGATAATTGTCTACTATACGATCTTTACTGTAGAGGTAAAATGGAGTTCCTACGGACTCTGCAATTTTACTAACTTCTACCTCTTCACAATAGAGTTCGTTGTTTTTATAATAAAAATACCTATCAGAAGTCATATCTCTTCGTAGGCACTTTGGTTAGAGAAATCCCGATTGAACCATCAAAGGAATCCCAATGGTAAGACACTAAAGATTCAATATATTCCATTATTTCTAAGTGCTTTATTATACACCTGATTTACCCTTTTGTCAAGAAAAATTTGCTTCGCAAATGCTTTTCTCCAAAAGTCAACATTTTTGCAGAACCTAGCTCCTGAAAATATAAGGACTTAAGGGCGATTTTTCAAAAGTCCCCCCTACTAAATTCCTATCCGTCAAGAAGAAATTAAAAACTTTCATTAGATGTTCATTAACGGGAGAACAGTAAGGAGAACCCGCTTTTAGTGTGAAGGAAATCTTTAGGGGGTGGGAGAATTTCCCACCCCCCAATTTAAAATCTATCTTATCAGAACCAATTTCCTTGTAACTGTATTAGTGCCAGCTGTTACCCTGTAAAAGTAGATTCCGTTTTTCGCTCTATTTCCAAAACCATCCCTGCCATCCCAACAGACCTCATGAATACCTGCTTTTTGCTGCTCGTCAACCAGCGTATGAACCAATCCCCCAGACAAATCGTAAATTCTAACAATACAATGTGATGCATAAGGAATAGTGTAAACAATTCGCGTCTCTGAACTGAACGGGTTAGGTAAATTCTGCCAGACTGCGAAATGTAATGTTGCATCCTGTGGATCTTCTTCCACTCCTACTCCAGTCACTTCAATTGCAAACGGACTCTTCGTAGTGCTTGCATTAATGCCATCGGGAGGTGACCATACTCGCCATAATTCGTTAGAGCTATTGACTACATAAAGATTTCCCACTGCATCGAATGCGCACCCACGATTGTGGGTTCCTGAGTTCTCTATAGCGTGTAGAGAATCACCGTTTGAGTTAAAGATGAAAATCCAGCTAGTTCTGCAGGAAGCGGCGAGTCTGCCATGTAATCCATCGTAGTCAATACCAGTGATTCTTCTAAATGTTGGGTCCGTTCCTTCAGCCTGCAACTTAGTCCATAAGGTCTCAGGTTCTGCTCCTCCTACATACCATTTGCTAAGGTTCACCAAGTCAACACCGGGGGCGACAGAGCTAACATAATCATTAGCAAATAAGGTATCACCGTTAGAAGTGAAAGTGAAGTCAAAAAACTGCCGATTGTACATACCTGAGATCCCTTCAATAAATAAACCTGGAGATGTGATATAAGGAGGAGATGCGAGTGTGCCAATTTCATATTTCCAGATTGACCAACCAGGGCTCAAATCCTCATCGGTTGTGTAAAGAACCCTATTCTCACCCGTTCCTCGAACTGCTATTCCGCAGACATTACCATGATTGTCAAGGTGGTCCTTACTTAAAATCTGAATCATTGATTCAGGAGTCATGTCTGCATCGAATTCCCATACATTCTCGTATCCATCTTTCCAGTCAGATATATATATATGGTCATCCGGGCCAATAGCAAGCCACCAAGGGCTCGAGCCAGAAGCATCAACTGTATTTCCACCAAAGTTGATCGTGTCTATATAAGTGGTTACAGGAGTGCCATCTGGCCAGAAAACATATATTCCGTCAAGCTGTTCTGTGGCTCCAGGATTTGTAGATGTGCCGCCTATGGTATTTGTAATGTAGACCTTACCATAGTGTGGGCTATCAGGATTCTTGCTAATCTTAAGTGCTTTACCAGAGTACATAATATAGCCAGCTTCTAATGTATCTGTACTTATAACTTCCCAATCACTATGTCCGAAATCACTCGCTATAACCTTGAAGTAATAAGACCCGTTCGGCACATACTCCCCGGCATCGTTCTTTCCATCCCAAGTTACGGTGTTAAGGCCGCGGTCTGTTGTACCCTCCAGAGTTTGCACCAATTGGTCACTCGCATTGTAAATTTCAACAGCTACTCCCATCCCAGCGGCTTCATTAAGTCGGTAACATAAATCAACCGTCTCCGTAGTGGGATCGAAACTTGCAGCACTGCTACTGAGGGCCGTGGGCATAATGTTGGCCCTTGTGGAACCAGCTAAAGCCAGCCCTATGATGAGGACAATCATCCTTTTCATATTCCCTCCTTTTGTTTACTCCAGTATTGTCAAAAAACTTTTGCCTATCTTCTTCTAACCCACAATTTTAAAAGCAGTTATCTACTTTTTGCTTGCCTCCCCCCAGTTTTTGGTGTATAATGAAACATCAAATTCAAAAAACTTTATAA
>JAYENM010000106.1:0-3371 GCA_034722095.1 Caldifarciminota bacterium
ATAAAGACCACTTGATCCCCCAAAAGTATAGAACTGATATAATAGTATTATTGTATTATTGTGGAGGTTAAAGCTACCTCTGGTTTAACAAGAGTAGATAAGGCACAACTAATGCATTACTTGAAAGCTACAAAATATAGAGTTGGATTACTTCTGAACTTCGGGAAGGAAAAACTGGAGAAAAGAAGAATAATCTTGTGAAAATCTTGTGACAATCTGGTGGTTACTTTAAAACACAATACTTTTGTATATGAGAAATCGCGAAATTGCATCCATATTTGAGAGAATTGCAGATGCCCTCGAGTTCAAAGGCGAGAATGTGTTCAAAATAAATGCGTACAGAAAGGTAGCAAGAGTGCTTTCTGATATGGCAAAAGATGTTGAGGTGGTCTGGAGGGAAGGAAGACTTCGGGATGTCCCTGGTATAGGGGAGGGCATTGCAAAAAAGATTGAGGAGTTTTTAACTACAGGAAAAATGAAAAAATATGAGGAGGCAATGGATGGCGTACCTGAAGATATACTCTCTCTTATGGATGTTCCATCAATTGGTCCAAAGACCCTTAGAATCGCATACGATAAACTTGGAGTCAGAACCAGCGAGGATTTTGTAAAAGTACTGGAAGATGGTAGTCTTGCATCTCTTCCAGGAATGGGAGAGAAGAAAGTCCAAAACATAAAGAAAGGACTTGAAATATACGAGAGGGGACATGAAAGAATATCTATAGGTGAGGCGTATCCTCTCATAGAAGAGATAATCTCTTGTCTTAAGGAAAGATTCCCGACTGCCCAATTTACACCCTGTGGTTCACTACGCAGGATGAAGGAGACTGTTGGAGATATAGATATAACAGCAGGTTCTAAAGAGGCAAAAAAGATAGTAGATGCGTTTATTAGTATGAAATTTGTAAGTGAGGTGCTTGGTGCTGGAGCGACAAAGGCATCAGTGCTTATACCTGTGGGAAAACGTTCGCTACAAGTTGACCTTCGGGTTGTCCCTCTCGAATCTTACGGTTCCTGTATTCAGTATTTTACAGGCTCAAAGGCACACAATATACATCTACGTATACTTGCCATGAAGAAGGGACTGAAAATTTCCGAGTATGGTGTATTTAGAGATGAGAAAAAGATTGCAGGGGAAACAGAAGAAGGGGTATATAAGGCACTCGGTCTACCCTGGATTCCTCCGGAGATAAGAGAAGATTCAGGTGAAATAGAAGCTGCTCTGGAAGGAGTCCTACCGGAGCTCATAGGATATTCTGACATAAAAGGTGACCTACATATACACTCAAACTACTCCGATGGAGCAAATTCAATCTATGAGATTGCAAAAAAGGCAAAGGAATTCGGATATGAATACATATGTATAACTGACCATTCACAGAAGGCAAGATATGCCGGGGGTCTTTCTCCCTCAAAACTGGCGGAGAGGAATAAGGAGTGCGAGAGGGTTGAAAAGGAGATGGGATTAAGGATATTTAAAGGGATTGAACTTGAACTTACACCCGAGGGACCCGACTACTCAGAGGAGATACTCCGTGAACTTGATATAGTTACGCTTGCAATCCATCAAAGAAGGGCAGAACACGATTTCACCAATGATGTAATCTCTGCATTCCCTTATATTCATATCTTTGCTCATCCAACGGGTATATTGATATCAAGAAGAGAGGAATACAAAATAGACCTGAAAACGATATTTAAGGAGGCTGCAAGAAATGATATAATACTTGAAATAAATGGATATCCCGACAGACTTGACCTCTCGGATATAAACTCAAGAGAAGCAAAGAAATACGGGGTAAAATTTTCGATATGTTCAGATGCACACAATAAGGACAAACTCTCGCAGATTAAGTTTGGTATTGGAATAGCAAGAAGGGGATGGGTGGAGAAAAGCGATGTAATAAATGCCTTACCACTTGAGGAATTGGAAAAATGGTTAGCAGAAGGAAGAAGAGATGTTTGATCTACTTGAATGTGCATAAAGGCCCTTCAGTAGAAAACAGATATAATAATAAATAACTAGGGATGATTAATATTATTATTTATGTGTTGCTTGGTTTGACAGCCGGGGTTATAAGTGGTTTAATCGGTATCGGAGGCGGTGTGGTTATCGTGCCAGCATTGATTTATTTATTTGGTCTGTCACAGCATCAGGCTCAGGGGACAACATTGGCACTGTTAGTGCCCCCAATTGGCTTACTTGCTGCATGGACTTATTATAGACAGGGTTATGTGAATTTGACTATAGCGCTTTTTGTATGTATGGGATTCTTTGTTGGTGGTTTATTGGGTGCAAGAATAGCGACTGGACTATCAAATGAAGTCCTGCGAAAGGTCTTTGGTGTGGCATTGCTTTTAATAGGCTTGCATATGATTTTTACGAAGTGAGATTACCTACCCTGTTGTTTTTAGATCTATCCGAGAGATTGGAGGCACGCCTGCCCCGTCTTAGGTCATACGACCCGTCCCTATGGATCCGTATGGACATGGGCGGGGATTTTAAATCGTGCAAGACAGGTCGAGCAGGCCTGAAGGTCTGTTCCTACAACGATACTATTACAGCATTTCGGGATTATGTCTAAATTTTAATCTACAAAAGGAGGGGCAGTGTATGAGGATTATTGTAGGTATAAAGCAGGTTCCTGATACACAGGATATTAAGATAGACCCTGAAACAAATACGCTGATAAGAGAAGGAGTACCGTCTATAATGAACCCCCTTGACGCATATGCCGTTGAAGAGGCAATTAAAATAAAGGAGAAGGGTGGGGGAGAGGTAATTGTACTCTCTATGGGACCACCTCAGGCAGAAGATGTTTTAAGGGAGGCAATAGGTATGGGTGCAGATAATGCAGTTCTCCTTACCGATGTGAAATTCAAGGGTGCAGATACTCTTGCAACCTCATATACGCTAAAGAAGGCAATTGAAAAGATAGGAGATTATAATTTGATACTATGTGGTAAACAAGCAATAGATGGAGACACCGCACAGGTTGGACCTGAAATTGCGGAACTACTCGGGATTCCGCAGGTTACCTATGTGCGAAAGATAGAAGAAATAGATGAAAAGAGAGCGGTCATTGAAAGGATGACAGAGTGGGGGTATCAGGTGATAAAAACTCCTCTTCCTGCACTTTTTACAGTGGTAAAGGAGATAAATGTGCCGAGGTTGCCATCCTTACGGGGAAAGATAAAGGCAAAAAGTGCAGAAATTCCCCACTGGGGGTTAAATGATATTGAAACAGAACAAGAAAGAGTTGGATTGTCAGGTTCTCCTACAAAGGTTATAAAGATATTTACACCCGAACGTAAAAAGATGGGAAAGAAGTTTGTGGGAACCAGAGAAGAAGCAGCAGATAAGGTAATAG
>JAYENM010000107.1:0-3348 GCA_034722095.1 Caldifarciminota bacterium
ATCTGCAGTGATACGTGGACTACCAATATTAGGCTCACCAATACAATCTCCAGGACCTCCCCATTTAGAATGTTTTCCCTTCCAGGAAAATAGAGCGCGAAAAGGATCACCCGCATTAGGGTCTTCGCCGATAACTTCGTTCATTGTATTAATTCCCCAGCACGCATTTTGGGGTGTCCAATAATACCCGTAAGGGCCAGTTTCTCTGCAAGGTGCATATCTATATTGAAAAAAGAAAATGACACCCTCCAGCGTCTGTTCCTGTACGGTGCCCTCTATATCTATAATACCTGTGTTTTTAAAGACATAATCATAAATAAAATAATTGTCATGATATTGGTTACTAAACGCATAGATTTTTCGTGTCATTGTTACCCCCATAGAGGTATTCACCACATTATAGAGTAGTCTATCTGGTTTAAGTGTCTCATCAATTTCATCTATAATATCCATATAAATCGTATTTGAAGCAGGGATACCGTCTACGAGAACAAGGGGATGATTAAAACGACCAATCATCTTGAATTCCACCGGTATGGTTTCACTCTCTTCATCCAGATGCCTGGGTCCCACATGAACAACTTTATAATCAAATGTTTTATCTACTATAGGGTCATAGTAATTTGTCGCTCCAATCCACAACCCTTTTGCAGCCTGACAATCTTGATATTCAAACTGCGCTGGCCATCTTAATCCATCTTGCTGATCTGATATTAGATGTCTGCGTCCAACTTCTTGTTCACAACCTGCATTTGAGTACCAGTTGTGTAACATTCCTATACCAATCCACTTCGTTTCATCGCCAACCGCAAGACCCGAAAAACCTACAAATAAGATTATAAATAGAATAAGCAATTTTTTTAGTTTCATAGTATCTCCTTTTAAAAACACGAATTCCACAAATTGGTCAAATGCTCACGAATTTTTTATAACAGAAACTTATAAAATTTATCTTCGTGTGATTCGTGTATTTCGTGTTAATTAAAACCGATAACCGATAGTTATTCCGAAAAAGATACTCCTTGGATTCAAGAATGTGAAGAAGGTCTGGTTGGGCATATCAATATATGCTTTTGAATCGAGAATTTTTTGAATTTCACTTTTATCTGCTTCAACCCATTCATTGTCTGAATATTGCATATACTTTTCCGTGCTAGCATCGTAATAAATTGCCCTGGGATTGGGTTCAGTTATTCTCGAAACTTCAGCGACCCACTCCATCGGCTGATATTCAACCCCTTCTTTGCGATATTCTCCAGGTCTGTCATCCCCGGGAATGTTTCCATATCCTAATTCCTTACTGATACTGGCAGGCAAGTGTAACGAGTACATATAGAAATTATAATCATGGGCATCGTGAAAAGACGACCAGGAAAAATGCTTTATGTTAAACAAATTGAAAGCATCCATGAAAAATTTTACATCAACACCTCCCAAAGGAAATGTTTTTGTCACTTTGAGGTCTACATTATAGTAATCTTTCCGCTGAACATTATATTCAATTCCTGGTATGTTATTCGGGTTCCATGTAAACCAACTTCCCGCTGTCTTACGGCCAATAACATTAAAATGCCAGTCACTGAGAGGTCTTTGACCAGCAAATTTTATACCAAAATCAGTGGGTGTATGAAAATCTATAAATGATTTGATTCTTGGTCTGGGTCTTGGTTTAGATTGTACTGGATTCCTTCTTAAGTACTCTCGCTGTTCAGCTGGATTTTCGTAGTAATATCCTGAACCAAAATATCCTGATGTCCCAACTCTATATTCATAGTTAACATTTCCGGTGATCCATCTTCCGAACATTTTTGTGAGATCAATTTCAAAACCACGAATATCTTCATAGCTATTGCTGGTCAATCTTCGATAATTCACCTTGCCGTCAAAACTGATATATCGAGTCCAATCTTGCTGACTGGAAATGTCTTTATAATAAGCTGCTAAATGGAGCAAATAGTTTTCAAAGAGAGCGTGATCATATCCCAACTCATAAGAAACCGTCTTCGCAAGCGGGATAGTGGGATCACCAATGTAATTGACTTTATCAATAATATCTCTTTGAACTCTATAAAGACTCTCAGATGTAGGCATCTGGCGATAATGCCCATAATTAAAATAGAGCTTTGAGTTTTCAGTAATCGGATGAGATATGGCCAGACGTGGACTGAATGTAAGGTGTGATTCTGCCTTTTTCTTGCTAATATACGGTTCATCTTCAGGTTTATAATCACCTGAATAGAAATCCCTATCATAGGGGTTGACATCATACCAATCTCCATTAGGATCGCTGTATTCCATAATTAATCCAAGATTGGAAATAAAACCCTCAAATTCAAGTTTATCCTGTAAATAGGTGGTTAATCTAAAGGGACTTCTTTTAATTGTTGTCCAGGTGTTTCCTTCAGGTAAAACTAAGTTCACCATGCCAAACGACATATTAAAGTCATCGTATATAAATTCAAATCCCGTTTTGATTTGATTGTTAGGGTTTATCTGACTAACAAGGTCAAATTTAGCTGATGTGACAGCAATCTTACTGGAATCTCGCGAAGTGCTTATTGGTCCTCCCATTGCCAAACCAACAATTCCGTAAGTATATTTTTCTTCGAATCCAAATGGCGCTTCGTCAACATAGTACCCTTCAAATATTTCGTATCTTTTTGTACTATCCCTATGAGGACCTGGTGCGGTATGGTAATTTTTCCCGATTCGTTTCAATTGTACCTCATAAAAAGTACTGGGATTGACCAGATGGGTGAGCTTCGCTGATAATGTATGATAAAAGCGAGAGGTAGGACACCAATAATCATTGGTAAATATTCTCCAGGGAACGGTAAATCCGGCCCTGTCTATTGCATCGGCGATATCCCATACATCTTCCATATAATCTGTTCCACCTGCTCTCGACAATGCAGTAGCGCGAGTTTCTCCGTATAGTGTCCAGATAGATAGTTTCATAAATGGTGTTATATCAGAAGTTAATCTTGTCATCGAGCTATAATCTGTAAGAGCATCTCGAGAAAGTTGCATTAAATACATATCTTGTTCATATCTAAAAGAAGTATAAAATCGAAGATTCCCCAGGGATTTTCCTATAAAGGGAACCGGACCGCCGAATCCCCCATCAATATTGTAATCCGGTTTTTTGGGTTCTCCTTGTTTCCGATACTGCCACATAAAGATTCTTTGAGCGGCTTCCGGGGTAAGATCGTTGGTTGGATCGTCATCAGCCAGTATGCGTTCAGATACAGCATTCCAGCCCTCAAATTCTGGATATTGTCTTTGTGTATAGATATCCCACACACCACTTTTGGTTCCCGTCCAGCACACTTCAGGGTCTAAATAAGG
>JAYENM010000108.1:0-3333 GCA_034722095.1 Caldifarciminota bacterium
GATTTGATTTTTTTTCCAGGGCATGTGGGTATGTACTGCGGTAATAATGAATTTATCCACGCAAGCCTGAGCAATGGTGGTGTAGCGATGAGTACTCTTAGTGGCAAGTTCCTTGTCATAAGGCGAATGGTATGTACGACATAATTATAAAAAACGGGACTATTATTGATGGAACCGGTGGTCCTGAAGAAAAAAAGGACCTGGCGATTGTTGGAGATAGAATTGCAGAAATCGGGCATATTGGGAAAAAATCAACGAAGGTCATAGATGCTGAAGGACTAATGATAGTACCCGGATTCATTGATATTCACTCACATACGGACATTGAATTGCTTGTAAATCCACTGGCTGAAAGCAAGGTAAGACAGGGAATTACTACCGAGATTGGTGGAAATTGTGGTGGTTCTGTAGCTCCACTTAAAGCAGAGCAGTTCAATGAATTACTTAAATGGGGAAGGGAAAGCAATGTAAAAATCACCTGGAAAACCGTTAATGAATTTTTGAGCACGCTTAAAGAAAATGGTATTGCATTGAATTATGGAACATTTGTAGGACATGGCACAATCAGGTCCAATGTTATAGGGATGAATAACAGGGTTCCATCAAAATCCGAACTTTTAGAAATGAAAGACGAGTTATCCCAGGGTATGCTTGATGGAGCATTCGGGCTTTCTACCGGACTTGCTTATGCCCCAGGGTGTTTTGCTCATACAGAAGAGATAATAGAACTTTGTAAAGTCGTGAGAAAGTATAATGGTATCTATACTACGCATCTAAGAAATGAAGGCAAGAAACTCCTTTCTTCACTCGATGAGGCGTTAGACATTGCTAAAAGAAGTCGGGTTGTCATTCAAATCTCTCATTTAAAGACAGCAGGTAAAGAAAACTGGTGGAAGATGGATAAAGCGTTAAAAAAGATAGAAGATATGAGAAAAAACAGTATTGATGTTTTATTTGATTGTTATCCTTATACAGCATCCAACACATCTTTATCATCATTTTTTCCTGTATGGGCAAGTGTTGGTAGGAAAGAAGACCCTGTTTTCTTTCTTAAAAAAAGCGAATGCAGAGAAAGAATAAAAAATGAATTAAGAATAAACTGGGAGAATATGTTCCTTTCTTCTATAAAGAGTGAGACATATCGAAATTTTGAAGGAAAGAGTATACTCGAAGGAGCTAACGAACTCAAACAGAATCCTTTTGATTTTGCCTGTGATTTGTTAATAGAAACAAATGGGACAGTCGGTGTTACCCATTTTTGTATGTCTCAAAAAAACGTTGATAAAGTAATCACTCATCCACTATCTATGATTGGAACCGATAGCTCGTTAAGGGCACCTTATGGAAAATTATCAAAAGGAACGCCCCATCCCCGTTCTTATGGAACATTTCCGCGTTTTATACGAGAGTATGTAAAGAGAAGGAAGCTACTTTCATTGACGGACGCGATAAGAAAAATAACATGTATGTCTGCCTTACGGTTAGGTCTCTCAAATAGAGGCATTATTAAGGAAGGTGCTTTTGCCGATATTGTGATATTTAATCTCGAAAAAATTGAGGATAAGGCAACTTACACTGATCCTCATCAATATCCACTGGGAATTGAATATGTCTTGGTGAATGGAGAGGTTGTAATAGAAAAAGGTGAACATACAGGTGTTCTGCCTGGCAAGATATTGCGAAAAGAGTAGGGAGTTATAATATGGTGACTTTTCTTCTTGTTTTTACTTTATCTGTGTTGCAACCCATCACAGACTTAAGCGTATTCGACACCCCGAATGACGCAGGTGGAAATATTACACTTACCTGGGAGAGTCCTGATGGTGGAAGGTTTATACTCGAAATCTTTAGAAGCCAGAGCCCATTAGAGGATTATCAGAAGGTGGGGAGTGTTTTATCCTCCAGGAGAGAATTTGTAGATACTTCTGCCCTGGATGGTATAAAGTATTACTATTATGTGGTTAGTATAGGCGAGAACGGTAAAACAGAGAAATCCGAGGTCCTGGGTCCTGTCTCATCTGCTCCTCAGTGGTTTAACACGAAAAGATGGAATGTTCTGATAATCCTTATACTTCTGATAATTATTTTTTTCATCTTTATACACCTTGCAAAAAAGGGAACAAGAACATATATTCGCAAGATACCTGGATTAGAGGCGTTGGATGATGCAGTTGGTAGATCTACAGAAATGGGTAAGCCCATTCTTTATGTTCCTGGTTTGTGGGGCCTTACAAATGTGACCGTGCTTGCAAGCCTCAGTATTCTTAGACGAGTGGCAAGAAAGACGGCTGACTACGGAGCGCGTATTCTAATTCCAAATGCTGAACCCCTTGTGATGACAGCTACTCAGGAGGTGGTTAAAGAAGCATATCTTGAAGCCGGCAGACCCGACTTATATAATGAAAGGGATATATTTTTCGTTACCGCAGACCAGTTTGGTTATGCAGCTGGTTGCGATGGTATTATTGTAAGAGAAAGACCCGGTGCTATTTTTCTATTAGGGGTATTTGCAGCGGAATCATTGATTTTAGCCGAGACTGGAAATTCTATAGGCGCTATTCAGATTGCCGGAACAACATCAACTCTACAGCTTCCTTTCTTTGTCGCTTCATGTGACTACACATTGATTGGAGAGGAAATGCTTGCAGCTGCTTCCTATCTGTCAAAGGAACCCGTGATGCTTGGGAGTCTTAAGGGTGAGGATGTTGCCAAAATAGTTGTAGATCTACTAATCGTTGTGGGCACAGTTTTGGCGACCCTTGGGTTTACAAAGATTATAGAATTATTTTCAACAGGATAATTATGCATACAATAATTCCATTGGCAATTACATTCTGCACTTCGCTATTAATTATACTGGGATTCTTTATCCCTCATGCACCCTTTGGTGATATACAGCAAACAATGCTGGTATGGGTTCTTATCATAGCAGGTTTTGCAGCTCTTTTGGGCGTGGACAGTTTACTTCGCCTGCATATTAAAAAGATTACTACAAAAAGTGAGGGATGGGCTTATAGTCTGGTTTTAATCCTTACCTTTTTTATTGTATTTAGCCTTGGAGTCTTTTCCGGGATTAGGTATGGGACAGCCTTTAGTCTCGCATCCCCCTTTATGTATGCTTACACCTATGGTATAATTCCACTTCAGGCAACGATGTTCTCTTTGCTGGCGTTTTTTATTACATCTGCTGCGTATAGAGCTTTCAGAGCAAGAAGTGTAGATGCCACCTTCCTTTTACTTGCAGGAGCTTTGGTGATAATAGGAAGGGTCCCAATTGGGGGCATGCTCTGGTCAAAGTTACCTGTTATTGCTGATTGGATTTTGGATTGGCCA
>JAYENM010000109.1:0-3299 GCA_034722095.1 Caldifarciminota bacterium
GTAAGATTCGGTCACATATTTATGATTTTCCTCTGCTGCATCTAAATTCTTCTCCGTAAGTTCCAATTCCTTTTGTGTGTTTATGATAGATAAATACGCCTCTTTCACATCTAATATCACATTCAGTCTCACCTCCTTCAACTCCTGTTCTTTTATGTATATATCTGATTGGGCATATCTTACTGTCTGATGTCTTCCAAGCCCTGTAAAAAGAGGAAATGTCAAATTTATCCCAATACTCCAGGAATCATTCTCATTCCATAGGGAGGTTTCAAAAGGAAATCTATTCCTCTCGTATCCATAATTTGTTGTAAGACTGATACTGGGCAGGTAATTTGTGTATGCAGATTTATGTATATCTCTGTAATATGCAATCTCCAGCCTTTTTGCTTTGATTTCTGGTCTCTCCCTTAGCGCTTTCTCGGTAAGGATATCAAGAAAAAGATTTATTGGTTCCGGCTCGATGATTTCGTCAATAATTTCAATATTTACGGGTTCTATACCCATCTCTTTACACAGTCTTACCTCTGCTATGGCTTTATCCTTTTCTGCTTTAGCAAGTTCAAGCCTCTGTTCAGAAATGTCGACCTCTCTCCTCAAGAGTTCTAACTTTGAAGCAGAGCCAAGTTCCACCATCGTTTCTACCTTTTTATATTCTTCTTCGCTCTTTTTGAGAGCAAGATTTGTAATCTCAAGAAATTTTTTCCCTTTTGCAAGTTCGAAAAATGCCTCACCTACAGACAGTATAACATCAGCCCTTGTGGCAACTATAGACTCTTTTGAGGCGTCCTTTAATTTTTTCTTTCCCAGGGTGGTGAAATAATTTGATGGGTCGAAAATAGTCTGTGAGAGGGAAAAAGAGGTGGTATGAATCTCGGGTTCTTTATAATACAAGTGTCTTTTGCTGTATCTGTTGTATCCCATACTGGTATTTATCTGTGGGAGGAACTCTGAGATACCCAGGGAAAACTCTGCTTCTCTCTTTCTTATCTCTTCTTGTGCCTTTATCAAAGATGGATTATGTTCTAATGCAAGTTTAATGCAATCATCAAGGGATAATGGATGAGAAAATAAGAAAAGTATAAGTAAATAGATGTTCATTTATTCTATCCTTCCATCCAAAAGTCTTATGACCCTTTCTGCCTTTTTTGCGATTGAGGATTCATGGGTCACGATTATCACAGTCTTTCCCTCTTTATGCATCTCTCCAAACAGGGCTATGATTTCCTCGCCCGTTTTTGAGTCAAGGTTTCCTGTGGGTTCGTCTGCCAGTATTAATTCTGGTTCTGCTACTATTGCCCTTGCAATGGCAACCCTCTGTCTCTCTCCTCCTGAAAGTTCCTGTGGATTATGAGCACTGCGACTTATGAGTCCTACCCTCTCAATCGCTGATAGGGCTCTCTCTCTTCGCTCTTTTTTCGAAACACCCGCATAAATAAGAGGAAGTTCTACATTGTGAACCACATTGATTCTGGGAAGGAGATTGAAAAATTGAAATACAAATCCAATTTCTCGAAGCCTTATTCTTGAGAGTTCTTCGCCGTTTATATCAGATATATTCCTCCCTTGAAATTTATAGGTTCCATCTGTTGGAATGTCAAGACAACCAAGGATATGGAGAAGGGTAGATTTTCCAGAGCCGGAAGGCCCCGTGACTGCCACATATTCACCCTTTTCAACAGAAAAAGAAACATCCCTTAAGGCGTAGATTTTGTTTTCACCCATAGTGTATATCTCACTAATATTTTCAGCAAGGATAAACATCATTCAAATCTCAGCGCCTCAACGGGATTCAAGTTTGCTGCCTTTTGTGCTGGGTATATTCCAAAGAATATACCGACTAATGACGAGAAGGTTAATCCCAGAATGGCTGCCCAAAAGGAGACAACAGATGGCAGAGGTGAAATCAAGGCAATGAGTTTTGCAATAGAAAGCCCTAATATTATCCCAATCATACCTCCTACAAGGCTCAAGGTAACCGCTTCAATAAGAAACTGGATAAGAATATCTCGTTTTTTTGCTCCAATTGCCCTTCTTATACCTATCTCCCTTGTCCTTTCGGTGACGGATACAAGCATAATGTTCATAATCCCAATGCCACCAACTATAAGAGCAATTGATGAGATTCCAATCATCACGATAAATGCCACCTTGGTTATTCCCTTATAAAGGCTCATAAGCATCTCTGGGGTATTTATACCAAAATCATCTGGGTCGTCAAAGGAGACCCCCCGTCTGCGTCTCAAGAGACTCCTGAGCTCATCAACTGCCTTCTCCATCCTTTTTGGATCTTTCACCTTAACATCTATCTGAAGAGTATTCAAAAAACCTGCCGCATACTCACCTTTTGGCTTGAACAACTTTATAGCGGTTGAGAGGGGTATTATCACCGTATTGTCCAGATTCTGTCCAAGAAGGCTTCCTCTCTTTTCCAAGACACCAATCACCCTGAACTTATACCCGCCAATTTTTATATCCTTCCCAATGGGATCTATATCACCAAAAAGTTTACGGGCAACATAATCTCCGATACATACTACAGCCTGCGTATGGATTACATCGGCATCAAGAATGGCCCGTCCATCTTTGAGTGAGTAGTTTTGTATATAAAAGTAGCTGGAAGTTGTCCCGGTGATATTTGATTGTTTTACCTTTTCTCTTCCATGTTCTATCCGCTTGCCAGTAGCGAGAACGAGCAAGGGGGCAACACCATCCACCATCTCCAGTTTTTCTATAGCCCTGGCATCGCTGATTGTCAGATTCTTCCTATCCTTTATCTCCTCTATGTCCATACCTCCGAGCTCTGTATATGAATACTTTAAGATTGTTATCACTCCCGAACCGAGTTCTGTTATCTGTTTGGCTACTGTCGCATTGAGACCCTGGATCAGGGATACAACGGTAATTATGGTCGTAACCCCAATTACAACCCCAAGGGTAGTGAGAAAAGACCTGAGTTTATTGGTCCTTAGGCTGGAAAGGGCAAGAAGCAAGAATTCTCTGATTTCCATTTGCTTTTCAGGATATTAGGTGACAGGTGTTAGTTTGTTAGTCAGATGGTTTGTTAGTTGGTTAGGGCTAATTACTGATAACTGATTACTGATAACCGATTACCTGTCTACTGCTCACCTCTCACTCTATCTCCATCCCTGAGTGTTCTCAGTGTCTTAAAGGGTCCGACGATAACCTCGTCCTCAATCTTAATCCCTTCTTTTATTTCTATATTCATACCATCAGATATTCCTGTCTGAACTGGTATCATTTTTGCAATGTTTTCTCTCACAGCGAAGACACTATCC
>JAYENM010000110.1:0-3292 GCA_034722095.1 Caldifarciminota bacterium
CTTCTATTGAATCGGAAATAGCCTGTGGCAGAGGGGAGTTTAGACTATCGGTTTGAATATACCCGTAATCATCAAGAATGTGACCTATTACACCTGTAGTATAGTCAAATATCCTTCCAGCTTGTGTTATACATACTCCAGTATATTTCTTGTACCAATCTGTCGCAGTCATGTAAGGATTACGCTCATAGTTTATAAGCTTGTCAACCATCGTTGAACATTCAACAGTAGTGTTAGCAGGGAGTCTCCCAACATAAACATCAGAGAAGATATCATCCCCGGCAATCAGTGAGTAACAGTGGTCAGTTGCATATTTGCCATCAGGCATGCAGCCAGACCCAGGACGATATCCACAGGCGAGAAAATCTACATCACCAACCAGCAGGACATACTCAAGAGGCACGAGCCAATTAGTATATGCCCACTTAATGTAGTTATGAATATCCGCACTATCAGGTGCACCTGTATTGATATCCGAGAACTTTACTACCTCTGTCCAGATTCCCTTTTTATGTTTCCATTCAGCAAAAGGCAGTATGGCATTATAGAAGTCATCGTGGGTGATAATAAGATATGCTCCCTCACCAGGAGGACCTTTCGGTGTAACATAGTCATAATTGATAATGAAATCTCTGTATAGTTTATCATAATTAGGGGTAGGCCCTAGCGACTTATCAAGCACATTTTTATCACTTGTTCCAGAATAGTCAATGGAAACTTTGACCCGTGAGTATGCCCTCAACTCTCCAGTAACAGGATTAAACTGGATGGGATTACAGTGAAGTTTAACAATCCTGTAGTCTCGCCATATCATAGGGTCGCTTATCTCAGATACTATATCAGGATAGAAACTGTCCTGGGAATAGGCTACAGTATCAATCACAAACTCTGGTGGTCCCACTCCCATCAATTCTGGAATTGGCTCCTGAACAGGCCAAATGTAGAACCCTGAAAGAGTGTCACACTCTACCTCAAGAATATTTAGCTCTACACCCTTTGAAGGGTCTACTGCAACCGTTCTGTTTATCACAGGAGTCTGGGGCTTACCCACTTCATCCGGTATGCCTGCTGTAGGAACGCTTATTATCTGGTAGGTAGTCCCATCAACGACAGTATCCCTGACATCCATTCCAGGAACGGTAAATTCCACAATTGTATGGGAATCGTTAGACTTGAGGACAGTTGTTTCTGTTGTTTCTCCTGTCCCAAACTGGACCCAGGTAGCCCCTGCATAACTTGAAATTGCAAGGGCGATTATTATACAGCATCCAAGAAATTTGGATTTCATCTCTTCACCTTTTTATATAAGTTTCCAAAATCACCTTCCCATCATAACCATCTTTTTAGTTATGGCATACCCATCTGCCTCTATACGATAGAAATATACACCTTGGCTTCCCAGTTTATTACCGTCAATGGCGAGGGTGTGAAATCCAGCACTCTTATGACCCAAATTCGTTCTAAATACTACCTGTCCTTCAAGATTAAAGATAGTAAAGGTGACTTCGCTATTCCTCGGCAGAAAGTAACTAACCTCTGTGTTCTTAATGTTCTTAAATGGATTTGGCTTGTTCTGGAAGAGGTATATATCTGACAAGGGTAATGTATTATCGGTTTCTATCCCAGTAAAGGGGATGAAGTTACCGTAAATATCAAAACTGGAATCAGGGGGTTGCCATCCCTGTTCACTCCACACAATGAAATATCTTCCTCCACCTCCACATATATCAGGCTCCCATTGACCTGCACTATCTGATGGTGGGTCTTCAGATACCATAAAATTGGTATCTGTAGGTATCCCATCAAAGGATACAAACTGGCCGTATATTTCCCATGGTGGCGGAGTTCGTGAATCGAACCAGACAGCAAGATAATTCATCCCATTAGACGCCACCCTGGGAAATTGTATATCACCCCCTGGGGCAGTACAGATGGGAATCTCCTCACCCACTAATATACCCTCTCTTGAGACGAGTTGACCATAGATATCCCATTCATATCCACCCCCACCTCTTCCATCATTCCATATAACGAGATAATTTTCCCCTCCCCATGCAATATCTGGAGACATCATCCATTCAAAGGGAGGATAAGAACTTATTTGAAAGCAGGTATCAAGAACAGTCCCGGCGTCAGACACACATCGTCCCCAGATTTGATGGTGTCCTTGTCTTATCCCCTTCTCCCATACTACCAAGAAGTCCTTACCATCGGATGCAACACGAGGAAAAAGGGGAACCGAGAGACTATCTCCGCCTGCTACAAATATCAAGCTGTCACCAACTGTTCCATTAGATGAAATAAATCTTGCAAAGAGACAGTATCTGGAAGAGGGGGCTATAATGGTTCCCGGCATCAGAACAAAATAATTTTCACCATTCCATGCTATATCGCCAATGCTGTAAGTAAAACAGAGGGTATCGTTGTCATCAGGGAAAATACGGAACTCCTCACCTATCGGTGTTCCATCCTCTGAAACTAATCGTCCATATCGTCTCCATGTTACAAGATAATTCATATCTCCCCATTCAACAAGAGGAAATCTTCCACCAGTAGATATATAGAAATTATCCCCTATAAGTGTACCTTCTTCTGAGACAAGCTGGCCGTTAATACCATACCCCTCCTGTCTATCTTCCCATACCACGAGGTAATTATTACCACTGAATGCTACTGACGGGGCAACCTGGTCCTCTGGTGCAACAGAGATGGGTATGTCCTCTCCCATTAGAGAGGAAGATATAATCAATACTATAAAGCCAATTGCTATCTTCATAACTCACAAAAAGCCAAGAGTAAATTTACTTAAATCTACAATTAAAACATCCGTAACCCTGCGCATCACAGACACGCAGGGCTAATCTAAACGAACCTTATCCATACGGATGCTGTGCACAAACCCCGCATAGAAGAAAATAAAAATACCCCCAATCCTATGTGTTTCAAGGATTGAGGGTGTAGGAATCTCTTTGGATGGACTTATACAAGAGAGAGAGAGAGAGCAATATCAAGTAACACATTCATATCACTCCTTCTGAATTTTAATCAAAAGATATTTTACCTAATGTTATTATAACTCAAAAATCGCATTTTGTCAAGAAAAATTATTGGCACTGTAAACAGTACCCGACCAGCATTGGTTGGGCACTCTGGTCGGTTACCCTTTCCCCTGACGATTGCCCGTCTTGGTGGGAACAGACAGGAAAGATATATCAAGATTATAGAAAAAAGGGGGCGCCAAACTCAACGCCCCTTTTTATCTGGTTCAGTCTTGCTTTCAGTTCTACTTCAT
>JAYENM010000111.1:0-3285 GCA_034722095.1 Caldifarciminota bacterium
CCATATCCTCAAGAGGAAGCCTGTGTGGTTCAAATGGACCATGTCTTCGCATATAGTCCGTAATCTCTTCCGCCACCTTTCTCGTATAATCAAACGATGGGTCATCAAACATGTCCCTCGGACCAATGAAATGACCATCTGTAATCTGGAAACCTGCAGCTATCACTCTTGGAGGGCCATCAAATCTCGTTGGGTTTGCATCCTTGAACGATACGGGCATAAGTGGACCATTATGTGAACCTCTCATCCATCCAGCGACGAGATAGGGAAAGGCAAATCCCTCTAAAACCTCCCCAACAGCAGGAAAACCACTTTGCATCCTTACTATTAACACGGGGTCGTCCTTACCAACATACTTGCCGGCAATGAGGGCAAGTTTCTGGGTTGAGGAGACAGCAGCTATTTCGTTATCACTCTTTCTCCATACTCTTCTTGTGAGATACCTCTCTCTTGCTCCTGTGAACACGAGCATATCGTATATCTCCTCCGGAATAGTGAAGATTATAGCCTCTTGCTTTTTTACATCCAGGACTTCAAACTTGAAACCATCATGCATCGAAGGATCTATAACAAGCCCAGCAGTATTGAACGGGTCAGCAAATATCTTGTAGAGCGCAAGGTTCCAAGCGCCTGGTGATGTTTTATCTGCCATAAACACTATAACAGGTTCTGATTTTCTCTCTTCAAATTCCATTTCTGCAACCCCGGGGCCCATTCCTTTTACATTTCCGGAGAATGTGTCTGAGAGAATATCCTGTCCTGCACCATACAGTTTCATCTTCTTTGCAAGGTCTGTTGCGTCCATAAATGTATCCCATGCAAGACCATGGATATCGGAATTGTTCTCTCCCCTTGTGTGTGTCATTATGAGTTCTAAATCATCCCCGCAGCGCAGAACACAGAAGTCTATAAGAAGGCCAGAGCTTTTTGCCTTTGCGAGGTCTTTTTTCGCAAGTTCCAGTATGTCCGGGTGAGATGATGAGTGTCCAACCCATCCACCTACATCCGCCTTGATAACAGATAATGTTATCTTCGGCATAGTACCTCCTTGTGGTTAATTTATACAACCATCTGTATTCCCCAATCCCATTTGCGTTTACGCTTTATTGTTCCCTCTGTTTGGGATTATATCACAATTTTCGCAGTTTGTCAAGTGTTTTTTTAATAAAATCAAGGGTTTTCGCATTTTTTTTACTTTTTATACTAAAAATCAGGAAATACCCTCCTTCGTTGATACTCCTATGAAAGTGTAAAACACGAATGTGGTATTTTTTGCTTGACCTTCTTTACTTTGCGTGTTATAATAGTCATTAGTCAATAGGCATCAGTCAGTAGTCATTAGTCAATAGGTGTCAAATAGGCAGTAGGAATTGGGTACTGGTCATTAGGTTATTAGGTGATTGGGTCATTTGCTTTCAGTACTTTAATAACCCAATAACTCAATGACCCCTTGACCCAACGACCCGAAGACTCAATGACCCGATGACGCAATATATCCGTGTAATCTGTGGCTTATTTTTGATTTGATATGAGAAAGTTCTGGTTTATCAGTAAGCCGCAATACAAGCTTCGTGAAGGGAAGAAGGGCTTAAAGGAAACGTATGATTTTCTGGCACCCAATTACGATTACTCGAAATACCTATTTTGCACAAGATGGATTGAAAAAGCAGAGGAGAAGATTGTAAATAAATGGCTGGCTGAGCTTTCTTCGCCTGTAATTGATGTTGGTTGTGGTACTGGAAGATATGCTGTAAAGATTGCTGAAATGGGCATAAGCGTTATTGCGCTCGACTTGAGTTTAGAAATGCTTAAAATGGCAAAAAAGAAAAAAGGAAATAAGATTCTACCTGTCCTTGCAGATGCAGAATGCTTACCTTTGAAAGCGGATTCATGTGGGGGTGTCATCTGCACCCTTGCATTTAACCATCTTTTTAGTCCTGCCTCTGCAGTATACGAATTCAGAAGGGTATTGAAAAAGACCGGGATATGTATAATGAGTTCGTTCAATAAGGCTCTTCTTAGAAGATTTAAACAGAAACTGAACCTGCCATATGCGTATATGCCATTTAGAACAGAGAATTGTGGTCCCACCCTCATTTATGAGGTAGGACATAATGAGGAAGAATTAAAGGGGTTGTTTCAAAAAGCTGGCTTCCGTATTAAGGCAATAGAATTTTGTCCTGTTCCCATTAGCAAACTTAGAATATTCCGTAAGCTCACCCTATTATTTGTATTCAAGCTGAGGGTATAAGGAGAAATGGGGAATGTAAGAAAGGGAGAAAAGGATTAAGGAGAAATGGGGAAAAATGAAAGGAAGAATTTTTCTTTTTTTCAAAGTGAAGTAATATGGTAGAAATTGACGGCAATTATTTAGAGGGTGGTGGGCAGATTGTAAGAACCGCTATCGCCCTCTCCTGTATAACAAAGCAGTCCGTCCATATATATAATATTAGGGCAGGACGGGAAAAGCCAGGGCTACGACCACAACATCTTGCCGGTATAGAGGCCGCCTTAAGAATATCAGGTGGAAGGACTGAGGGGTTGCGTATTGGTTCAGTGGATATCACGTTTATCCCGGGTGAGATAAGAGGGGGCAGCTATATTATAGATGCCAAGACTGCGGGTGCAATCACCCTTATCCTCCAGACACTTGTGCCCATCGGGGTATATGCAGATTCTCCCTCTCTATATGAGATAAAAGGTGGAACCGCTGTGCCCTTCAGCCCGACCATTGAGTACTTCAGGCACATATTCGGTTATTTTCTTAGACTAATGGGTATAACAATATCTGTGGATGTAAGAAGGCACGGGTTTTACCCCAGAGGTGGTGGTATATGCAGGGTGAAGGTTTTCCCAGCCAAACTTAAACCTATAAAATTGACTGAGAGAGGAAATCTAATCGAAGTTAATATAATATCCATATCCTCTTCCATCCTTGCCCCATCAAAAGTAGGAGAGCGGATGATAGAGGGTGCAAGGGACATTTTCCCTGAAGCGACTCCTGCCTTCTACTATGTGAACTCCCAAGACGCAGGCTGTTTTGTACATACAAATGCGAAATTTACAAATAGTATAATAGGAGCAGATGGACTTGGTAGAAAAGGTGAGAGAGCAGAGGTTGTAGGAATAGAGTCAGGTAAGGCGTTAAAGAAAGCTATAGAAAGGAGTGCACCTTTTGATAGATGGATGACTGATCAGATAATACCATATCTTGCGCTTGCCGCCTATGAAACGGGGAAGGAGGTAAAAATAAAAATACCAGAACTTACAAGACATGCCCAAGCC
>JAYENM010000112.1:0-3271 GCA_034722095.1 Caldifarciminota bacterium
GAATCCTGACAGTGTATCTGCTTTTTTTAAGCTGTTAGAGCAAGGTGATAATAAGGACTTTGTATTAAATAGAAGTGATCGGATAGTAGACTTAAGGAGAAACTTTGATTATAGAACAATTGGTTTTATCCTTGTATATAAGACTGCAAATGGGACTATAGATACGGTAGGAAACGACATATCCTCTCCTATGATACTCAAGATGCTTAAGAGGACAAAGAATGACAAACATCCACAGTATGCCTCATGGAACTACGAATTAAAAAATATATACGCACTTCCAGGAGCAAATGTCACACCTGAATCTTTTGAAATGAAGATATTCAAGGATAAAAAAGGAGCAGGAGAGAATGAGGAATTTGTTTCCGGAGACACGACGTTTCTTAAATATCTGGGTATGACAAAGGCTGACGGCACTATAGATAAAAAATTTGTAGATTTCAACCTGGGAATAGTAATATTCCCGTTTGAGAGACCGTTTACGGAACTTCCAGATCCGGATTCAATATATGACATTCCAAATCTAGCTGCAAACATTGGAAGGAAATACTATATATGGATGAGATACAAGGGAATCCAGAAGAGATATTCACTCGGGCTCAACACACTTGAGGGCAGCGAGAGGGTTACTATGGACGGTGAGGGGTTAAAAAGAGGTGTCCATTATGATGTAAACTATGATATTGGTGAGCTTACCTTTAGAGAGGGCGTAATAAGAGATCCAAATGCCAGAATCGTTATTGATTATCAGCATTTGCCATTTATGCAAGTTGCGTCAAAGAATCTACTCGGGACAAGGGTAAATTATGATAGAGGAAGTAATCTGAAATTCGGCTCTACGCTTATATATCACTCATCGTCTTCTTTTGACAAGAGGCCAAAACTTGGAAGTGAACCTACCCAGATATTACTTGGTGAGATAGATGGCAGATATTCAATAGCTCCCTCTATATTTACTCATCTTGTTAATTTTATCCCGTTTGTGAAGACTGATGTTCCTTCGTCGTTTGATGTAAAATTTGATATGGGTTTTTCCGCTCCAAACCCGAATACAAGGGATAAGGTATACATTGATGACATGGAAGGAACGAGAACATCCACATCGCTTGGTATAGGCAGAGGAAACTGGTCTTATGGCAGTCAGCCACCTCCGATGAACTTGGATGATTTTGAACCACTGAGATGGTATAATCCGAGGGATGGGATAAGAAGAGGAGAGATATTTACATCCTTACCCGACTATAGAAAAAATGAAAAACAGAGCATACTGCGAATTGAGTGCGAAGATAAGTGGGGAAGTCTGCTCACTCTCATATCTCGAGATGGCGCGGATTTTGAGAAATCCGAATTTCTGGAGGTATGGGCAAGAGGAGATGGAATAATACATATAGATATTGGTTCAAATATACCAGAAGAGGCGTTGTATAAGGATAAGTGGGGCGAGATAAAGAGAAACGAAACAGATACTCCTCGTACAGAGGACAAAAACGGCAACGGGAAACTTGATATTGGGCTGGGGGAAGACACTGGGCTTGATGGAGTTATGGGTGAGGACGAAAAAGATATACGCGGTGACGATGGAAATGATGATTATCATTACTCCATTAACGACCCTGATAACTACTCAAGTGTAAATGGAACAGAAGGGAATGGACGTTTTGATACGGAAGATCTTGATAGTGATGGTTCGCTGAACAGAAAGAATGACTATTTCTCCTTTACAATAGATCTCTCATCGGATAAGTACTGTGTTCAGGAAGGGGAAAACAAATGGAGACTCTATCGCATTCCTTTACAAGGAGCAGAAGAAACAGGCAACCCAAGATGGTCATTTATAAGATACGCAAGGTTATGGGTAGAGGAACCTGATACTATAGATATTGCTACTATGGAAGTCGTTGGCAATAGATGGGAAAAGAGAGGAGAGATCGAACTCTCACTCAGAGACAATCAGGAAAATACTGGAGTGCCTCCATACGACCCTCCATATGAACCAGAGAGAGATCCATATGGTAGAGAGGAAAGAGAGAGTTCCATCTCAATGATATTTCATGATGGAGGAGGGGGTTCTGCATATATTGTGTATGGAACTGCAAAAAAGTTTATCCAGTACAATACCCTTGCATTATACTTAAAAGGAGTAGACCTGACGGGCGAAGGGAAGTTTTTTATCCGTGTGGGAGGTGATACATTGAATTACTATGAATACAGGGTGAGTATACCAAGCAATAATTGGAGGGATATAAAGATACCGCTGGATTCACTAACGCATTTAAAAAGAGAAAGAGATACCTTGCCACAGGATTCCTTGTTTGGGCATAGCCTGTATGGAGAAGACAGTTGTTTTGTCTTTGGTAATCCATCCCTCACCAATATAAAAATGGTAGAAATAGGTGTTATACCAGATGCAGGAGTAGATGGAGAGATCTGGGTAGATGATATAAGATTGCTAAATGTGAAGAAGAATATCGGACTTGCAGCGAGCGGAAGCACCTCCCTCAAGTTTGCAGATTTTATGAATATGAGCCTTGTATACAGCAGACAGGACCCATATTTTAGAAAATTTGGGCAGGAGATGGTTCCTCAAGGAGGCCTGTCAAATTCCTATAACGCCACTTTCAATCTGGGATTGGGGAAGTTTTTTCCATCATCGTGGGGCATTGCAATCCCGGTGAGTGGAGGTATGAGCAACACGACCGTCCTACCAATGTACCCTACAAATTCGGATGTTGTGCTTTCAAATGAGGAAAGCGAAAAAGAAAAAACAGTTACAATACCGAGGAATGTAAAGATTTCATTCTCAAAATCAAAATCTAAAAACAAGTTTCTTGCTTATACACTTGACAACATTACTGCAAATGCGGCTTACAGGGAAAAGTTTGTTTCTGGTCCTGCTGCGATAGATTCTACGAAAAATATAAATCTTTCAGCAGGGTATGAATGTAGCCCTAAACTTGACAAGCTGAAATTGTTTGGGATGGACATAAAATATTATCCCAATAACTTCCGTATAGGTTCTACTTATTCACAGGCAGAGACCAGACGATATAAGGTTTTAAAGGATTCAGTCGTGCTTATGGAGAGTCCTAATCCTGTCATTCGTACGGACCAGGCAAGCATATCATATTCTCCTGTAAATGCCATTACAACCACTTATAGCATTAAATCCTCAAATGATATCAATTTTTCAAGGGAAATCTCAAGGAATGAAAATCTTGCCTTCAGTTTTTCTCCGCATATATTGGATTTTACTACTCAAAAATTCTCATAT
>JAYENM010000113.1:0-3252 GCA_034722095.1 Caldifarciminota bacterium
TAATTGCACTATCAATCTTTGCGGTTTCTATCTCAACATCACAGGAGATACCTGGTCTCAAGGCCTGCGGGGGGTTATCAATTCTAACCCTAATCCTGAACTCCCTCTTCTCCTCCAAAGATGGTATCTTACCACCAATTTCTATGACCTCACCATCAAAGTTTCTTTTAGGAAAGGCACTGATAAAAATCTTTGCTCTTTGATTCAATCTTATATTAACAATATCTGCTTCATTTACCCTTACATCAGCAATCATATTTTCGGTATCTACCACCTTTGCAAGTACTGTCCCCGGGTTATTCATCGTTCCGGTTATTACAATTTCTCCCTCTTCTATATTGAGATCTATCACCTTTCCAGAAATAGGGGATGTAATATTTGTTTTGTTTAGATTGGAGATTACATATTTAAGCCTAGATTTTGCTTCTTCTAGTCCTGCCTTTGCTATCTCAAGTTCTATTTCACTGTTTTCAAATTCTTCCCTTGAGACCAACCCTTTCTCGAAAAGTTTTTTCTCCTTTTCAAAATATCTCCTTGCTTTCTTGAAATTTGCTTGAGCAAGATTTAAACTTGCCTTCTTCTGTTCGACTTCTGCCTCAAAGCTTGATGGGTCAATTATAAAGAGAAGAGCTTCTTTCTCTACATCTTGTCCCTCTTTTATATAGACCTTCGTAACCTTACCTATAATATCCGAGCAGATTTTTACCTCTTTTTCTGCTGTTATCTCTCCGGGAGCAAAAACACTGGAGACTATTTCTCCTACTTTGGCCCTCTGGATTTCAACCCTTTTATAATCACCTTTCTCCCTTAAGTTCAGGACGATGACTATAACAAAAAAGGCAATAATGCCAGATATGATGAGAATTCTTTTTTTCATTTAGAGACCCGGCATAAATTTGCTTCCAGTAACAGATATTATTATCCAGATAATCCATAAAGAAAAGACAATACACTCTCCCTTTTTGATAGAGAACTTTGAGACTATAGAAAGTCCTATCCCGATGAGTGCGAGCTCCCATATGGTGAAAAAGTCAAACTTGTTGAGAATCTTGAATGTGAGAGATTTATAAGAGAGAAATGGGAAAAAGAGGGCAAGGCTTGTAATAACCTGGGAGGAGAGTTTGAGAAACATAATGGGAGTCTTTACAATAATCTCGGTAACCTCTATGAGTAATGCCCAGGACGATACGGAAAGAACTTTCCTGAATGTGGACTCTCCACCAAGTATATTGGAGAAGACAAGGAAGATACCCGATTTCAGAAAGAGGAAGAGCGGAACTGTGATGATAATGCCTACAAGGCTCAGGAGAATTCCCCTCATACCTCCCATCATTTCTCTTGCCTTTGCGAGTTGTTCCTCTGTGAGATTTCCCATTTCTGTAACCTTTGCAATCTGTTCAGGAAGAAGCACTTTATGGTAAGTGATAACAAGGGAGAGGATAGAGACGACAATCAGAATGAGGAACGGAAACAGCCAATCGGGTTTCTCATCTATGGAGCCAAAAGTCTCCGTTGGTCTTGAAAATATGCCAATTATTTTAGGGCGTAGTGTAGACATCACAACCTCCTTAACTTCTAAAAAGAATTTCCTCTTTCTCGAAACATGTTTTTGCTATAGAGAATACGATGAGTGCATATATAATACTGGAAACGATCGTAATGATGGAGTTCAGTCTGCTAAATTCGCCTATAAGAATCTGCTGCTGCAATACGGCGGTACTCAATACTGGAATGAAAAACAGAGACCACCCAGGGAAGGTAAGTCTCAGGACAGAAAAGACGGCGAGGATTATTACGAAAAAGGAGAGATAGGAACTGTAAGTTCCTGCCTCCTTCATGGTTCTTGAGGCGCTGCCAATTGTCATAAGTAGAGAGGAGAAGAACCATAAAAGGGGTAACATAACAATTAGCATAAGGATACAGGAGAACCATGGAATAGATAAAGAGAATGTCTCTCCCACTGTGAGGAAGGAAAAACCGCTATATAAGGTGGCAACAAGTCCTACAAGCCCCGAAGCAGTCGTTAAAATAGAAATACTGAAAATGGACAGCATCTTGCCCATAACTATCTCTTCTCTCTTTACATTGGTCACAAGCAGGGTTTCTATCGTTTTTCTCTCCTTTTCGCCTGCAGTAATATCGAGAGCGGTATGCATCGCCCCAGAAAAGGAGATAATGATAAGAAGATATGGGATAAGAGTGCCAAGCATGAACCCTCCCATCCTTTTTGCTGGGGCAATGTTCTTTTTCTCAATAACAATTGGCTCAAGTATTTTCGTGCTTAACCCATATTCACTAATTCGATTTTTTACAAGCGATTCATTATATTCAGAAACTATCTTACTGATTGTTTTCATAGCATTTTGGGATTCCTTATCCGCGCCATCGTAATGGATAACAATTTTTTCTTCAGCTTCACCATCCATTATTTCTAACACCGCTTTCACCTTTTCTTTTTCGAACATTAGAACGGCCTCATTCCCTGTTAATACTTCGAACTTACCGGATTTTTTAATAAGGGTAAAAAGGGGTAAATCAAAAGCCGGGTTTATTATGCCAACTTTGTAAATAGCCTTTTCTTCTTTTGTCTTCTCCGTCTGCATAAAATAACCCATAGCTACAAAAAGGACTGGATAAAGAACAAGCGGAGTAACCACTACCAAAAGAAAAGTGTGCGTATCCCTCACTGCATCTAAAAGTTCCTTTCTAACTATCAGACCAACTTTCTTCATCTTCTCTCCTCATAAGTTCTATAAATATTTCCTCCAGCGTAGTTTTTCCATATTTTTCTTTTAGTTCCTCCTTCTTCCCTATATTAAGTATCTTCCCCTTATAGATAATAGCAACCCTATCACACATTTCTTCTGCCTCACTCATAACATGGGTTGAGAATAGGACAGATTTACCTTGTTCTTTTGAGTATTTGATGAACTCAGTGACAGATCTCCTGGCAAGAATATCAAGCCCTGTAAGGGGCTCGTCAAGAACAAGAGCCCTAGGATTATGGATTATAGCTCTACCGATGGAAACCTTCTGTTTCATACCGTCAGAAAGCGTGGATACCCTGCTGTTTAGGGCATCATTTAACTCAAGCATAAAAGCAATCTCTTCAATCCTCCCTTTAATTTCCTCTTCCGGTATATTATACAGTCTTCCAAAATAGAAGAGGGTTTCTCGTGTAGTAAGCCTGTCGTAAAGTTTGGTCTGCCCGGTAAGAAATCCAATACTTTTTCTTACCATGTCTGGTTCTTT
>JAYENM010000114.1:0-3231 GCA_034722095.1 Caldifarciminota bacterium
ATCTCCTGCCTCTTGTGGAAAATCCTTCAGGAATTTTATATACTCCCCACCTGTTTTTGAGAGGTCGTCCAGTATACCCGATACGCTGTATCTCTCTCTTATAATTTCTCTTATGTAAGGCTTCAGGTGGTTCATTACATCAAACTCCGGGTCAAGCAGATTCCCTAAAGCCTCAACCTCAATAAGCGCCTTTGCAAGGAGTGTCAGGTTTCTGGGCAGTGTAATTTTGTATTTCTTCAGGAGTAAGAATCCCTCCTCATGCGCCATCTTTAGATTAAATCTGCCTATTGGGATATCATAATATCTATCAAGGATATCGTATATATCCTCTCTCATCTCATCCATCCTCTCTCCATCAGGCACTACACCAAGTGAGAATAGCGAGCCAACTATTCCATCAATATCTTTTCCTGCAACGGATACGAGGAACATCCTCAATCTCTCTTTCAGATGAGGATTTATTTTTCCCACCATTCCAAAGTCGCAGGGAGCAATCTTGCCATCGTATGTAACAAAGATATTGCCAGGGTGAGGATCGGCATGGAAGAATCCGTGCTTGAATATCTGTTTGAAACACATATCGGCACCAACACTCGCTATCTTCTTCCTGTCCAATCCAGCCTTTTCTATCTCATTGATTTTTGATACCTTTATCCCTTTTATCCTTTCCATAACAAGTACCTTTGGTGTCGTGATATTCCATAGAACCTCAGGGAAGAAAACCCTCTCATCATCCGAGAAATTCCTTCTGAATTTCTCTATGTTCATTCCCTCGCTCGCAAAATCAAGCTCGTTCAGTAGCGTCTTCTTCATCTCTCTCACAATTTCAACAGGGTCGGAGTCTGTGTGCATACGAATCCTGTTTCTAAAAGACCGGGCGAAGTCCTCCATAATGTCTAAGTCCGTCTTTATGACATCCCATATCCCTGGTCTTTGTATCTTTACAACCAACTCCCTCTCATCCTTGCTTGCAGTATGCACTTGAGCAAGTGAGGCAGACGCTATCGGCAGGGAAGAGAATTCGTCAAATATCCCGCCAGTGGACGCCCCTAACTCGCTCTCTATTACTGTCTTTATCTTCTCAACCGGTAGCGGAGTTGTCTCATCCTGCAGTTTTGATAATTCAAATATATAATTCTTGGGCAAAATGTCTATTCTTGTTGATAGTATCTGTCCCATCTTGATGAATATGGGACCCAGCTCCTCAAGAGTTCTTCTGAACCTCTCAGCATCCGAGCGTTCAAAATCTCTTCTTCTTCCCCTCCTTATTCTCTCAAACAGATAGCCAAAACCATGTTTTACAAACACGCCAACTATCTGTCTGGCTCTTCTCATTTCTAATATCTTTTTTGTAATATTTATCATAAGCTATCCCGGATTGACTCTAATATATTGAAGTTATTAAGTCATTAGGTCATTGGGTAATTAGGCAATTGAGTTGATTTTTGCACGATTTCAAATTCCCGCCCATATCCCTACGGATCCGTAGGGACGGGTCGTATGACCTTTGACGGGACAGGCGTGCCTGCATTTATGACCACCCGTTCTTTGCATTTGCACGGTTTGAAACCGTGCCTACATTTACTTGTAGGCACAAATTCAATTTGTGCCAATTTGCACTGTTACAGTATTAAAGACCTTGTGACTAAATTTATTATACACCCAAAATCCAAGTTTGTCAATAAAAAAGACTAATTTTTACAGCATGTAGGGCAAACCTTGCCTACCGTCGGGAGTTTGTTCCTTCCGTCGGGAGGTAACTCCCAACGGCACAGAGAGTTATGTGGTGTCAGGAGTTACCTCCTGACACCTGTCTACCGTCAGACAGGAAAGAGATCGAAGGAGATTTTTAATTTATATTTATCTGTGTTTTTCTGCGTTTACCCCGTTAAATAAAACTGTTTTAAGGACGCTTTGAATTTATCGTTACATTATTTAACGGGGTTAATCTGCGTCCAATTTTTCTTGACAGTAGAATGTAGGGCAAAACCACCGCCTGTGGCGGGGTAAACTTTAGGTTTGCTTTGATCTTTAGCAAGGCTGACTTGCCTGACGGCAGTCAGGAAGCCTTGCCCTACAATCCCTGGTCTCCATTATGTTTTTTGGGCGGTTACTGGAGGGATTTCTGGAGGGATATTGAAATTAGGTAATTATACCTTAACAACACTGAAAGACATCGAACTCACAGAATTATAAAAACTTATGTTTTCGGTGATTTTCGGTGTTTAATACACAATCTGCGTCTACTTCTCAAACTTCACAAATATCGGATTGGTGAGTATGAGATTTGATTTCTCACCTCTTATCTCAAGTCTGTAATAGAGCATCTTTCCTCTTTCAAAGTCTTCGTCCTTAAATTGAACCTCCGAAGGAGTGACAAGGTCAAGTATCTTTATTACCTCCCCGCATCTTATTATTTTTACAACCACTCTTTGGGAATCTGACGGGAAAGCAGAGATTTTTATCTTTAATACTGGCGCATCCGAAAGGGTTACCTCATCTCCCATCAGAGCACCACTTATACTAAACTCATCTAACGAAAGAAAAGAATCTTTTGTTCTTCTTAAGGCGTATATCTTCCCGTTTCTCAAGGCATCAATGACTGAAGACCTGTCCAGATTTTCAAGCAGAAAAACCGTCTGGACATCCTCTATCCTCTTTCCTCCTGCTTCTCCTTCATAGTGATAATCAATCTCTCCAATTGCCCAGACAGGTTTCTCCCTCTTACCATCTATATATTCCATAAGAACCCTGTCCCATGTTCCACCCGGGATACCAATGGTTTTCATTCCCTCGTATAGTATACCAAATCCTGTATAGTTATAGGTCTCAAGGAGACCTTCTGGATAAGAAGGCATAGAAACTGTCACCCTCCCTATTTTCTCCTCTGCCTCTGCCCCGGGGAGTACCCAGAATATAAGACCGCCATTATCTACTGTGTAATCTATGACATCCTGATAGGGATCATATCCAACATCGCCGTGATACTGGTTATATCCAAGCCTTCTGTTACCGATCACAGGTAATTTTTTTAATGCATCAGTGGAAAGACCCACGATTAGAAACTTCTTCTGTATGTTGTGGAGAGTAAGGTTCTCCAGCGGACTTCCTGTCCAGTAGTATAAGGGGCGAACTTTGCATCCCGGGATGAGCACCATATCGGGAAAAGACGCGCTGGCCTCCTCTATCTCTTGTAAATATTTCTTTATCCCGTAACTTGTTATACAGTTC
>JAYENM010000115.1:0-3169 GCA_034722095.1 Caldifarciminota bacterium
CACAGATTAAACAATTTCGTGCGAATCGAACATCAAGGTCAGATGCACTCTGGCTAAGAGATACCTTGAATAGAGAAGGTAAAAAGTTTGGGACTCGTGTGGAATTGGACGATGATAATACCTTAATTCTGCAATGGGATTAATTCGCCGGGGGAAATTGGTCTTTTTTATGGTTTCCCTGAAAAAGGCTTTATACTGTATTTAATATCAAGGTAATCTATGATTCTTTTTATCTCTTCACCGGTTGTTCCCGGACGTACAAAGATAGCGTGGGTTACCTCTTTGAATTTAAGAAGCTTTCTGTTTTTGGTTAAAATTATCCTGTTTTCTCTTTTTGATATTTCAATTATTTGCCACGCCGAGAGTGAGGGATCGAAACATACGTCAAACCCTAATATTCTCAGGTAGTTAACTATATGTCCCAAATTAGCCTCAGCTATGAATTTTGTTTTGCGAAGAGGGATTTTTCTGAGCCTGGTAATATTTTCAATATTGAGGAATTCAAAAACAGGATATATGCTAACCCGGTCTCCATCTTGCAGCCTGTAAGTGAATTCCACGGATTTTCCGTTCACCAAAATAAGATCTATTTCAGTGTGGGGAACTCCGAACGCCTCGATCATTTCCTTTATCGACCTTCTCCCTTTGAAATGTACCTGAAAGTCGGTCTTTCTCCTGTGCTTTGGCAAAAACTCGTTGAGTTCTTCATAAAACCTGAAAATTGCTTTTGACATCGATTCTCCACTTTATAACAGCGCTTTCAAGATACCGCCTTGTCATCATGCAATCATGTGATCAAGTCTAGGGAAATCAGTAGTCCTCTCCCAACAGGTGGACATTCCCGATGTGCACGCGGTGCAGGCCGGCACGTTCGGCCGCCTTTTTGCAGCGCATGGCATGCGTGCGGGACGTGGTCGGCAGGTCCTGGAGGTAGAAATGAGGATAGAAGGCGAGCAGGCTGTAGGGAATTTTCGGATTCAACCTGGCAATATAGCCGGCTATGGCGCTGACCTCCTGCTCGTCTATGTATCCGGGAACCAGCAGGGTACTGGCGATGAGAAAAGGTGGCTTTGGCCTTTTGGGTATCCATGTGCTCAATGCCTTGAAATTATCCAGGGTTTTTCGGTTTGTGACGCCACACAGGGCATGATGAATACCGTCATCCCATGCCTTTAGATCAAACTTGATACATCCACCGGACCGCATGGATAGCTCGGCCATCATGCCCAGATAAGGCTCCTGCATAGCGCCGTTTGTCTCCCAACATATTCTGAGAATGCGGCCTGATACCTGTTTCAAGGCCAGTTTTGACGCTTTAATAGCATGGAGAATCTGGGGCGTTGGGTCGCCACCGAAATAACAGATGCACGTAGTCTTTTCGTCAACTCTCCTTGCCAATTCCTTTGCAGAAAACGCGCGAGATGAAAACGTATGTTCTTTGAAGTGATAATTTTGGCAGTAAAGACAATTAAAAGAACAGGCATTGTAAAAGACGGCCAGGTTTTTATAGCCATACTCCGGCCCGTTGGAAACGGCATATCGCGGGTAGCCGGACCCTTGACCACCAGCACAGACAAAATTCGCTACACAGTTCGTGGGAAGGGGGTCATAGTAATAAGACAGGTTCCCTTCATGGGGTCGTCCTCCCTTGAGTTTTCCGGATTCGACGCGGCGAAGGCCGCAAAAGCCTGCGCCCCCCTCAGGTATCCGGCACCTGTGGACGCAGAGCGGACAGGAGACACCATCTGCTGCATGGGGAGGGTCCACCGGAAGTCCATATGCCCTCCGGCTGTGATCGTGAACGGCCTTGATTTTCGGCCAGACCTCCTCAAAATGCGTCCGGATACAATCCGCACAGAAGCCGATCACCTTGGAGACGGTCCTGGCCGTCTTATTGCAGTATTGACATGTACCCATTTTTCAAACGTCTCTTTGTGCCTCCAAAAATAAAGAATCAGCCAGCCTGTCCCTGTTCTTTTTAGATACATGCGTAAGGACTACATCATCCCGTTCTTTTATCTTTTGTATGAATCGATCTCCTTTTTGAGAGATAGAACCGATAACCCGATGTTTTGAGTCGAGTATTCTTATCAACGTCTGCCTGAACAGCGGAGAGAGACATTCCATCTTCCCAATCTCGTCTATCACCACAATTTCATCAGGCTTCATAGGTATTATCGACGGAACCGCAATACGATCAATATCATCGAGGTTAACTCCGTACTTGCCGACTTTGCAGCGGCTTCTGATGTTTTGATGGGCCAGCACACCCTTTTTCCCGTCTAACGTGATTATAGAAAAACCAAATCTTTTTCCTTTCTCTTTTATTTCCCGGGTAAAAAAACCGGTCATCGGCTTTTCAATGCGGAGGATAACCTTTTCGATAAGGGTAGATTTGCCACATCGGGGTGGACCCGTTACAAGAATATTTTTCGATGTCATCTAATCTGACTCTGGATATTAATAATTTTTTACGAAGTCATCATCTATATTCACCCTTTTGAACTGAAACAGTGAGCGCATTCCCCGTAGCTTGCTACGGGGTTAGCGAGCGAATCAAAAAATTGACAAAATTCCTTACAGTCGAATCCCGCCTGAAAGCGGGACTGTCCCGCTAAAGCGGGACTGCAGGGTTCTTCAAAAATATGAGGATGACCGCATGGTATGAGATCATAGGCAGGGGCAATATTAGAGACGTCCCGCATTCCGCGCGAAATTTTTAAATCTCGGTTATCATCTTATCAAATTCTTCTACTGAAATTGCCTGCGATGTAGTGAATGCAATATCAGTTAGTTTGCTCAGAGCAATAGAAGCCTTCATCGCCTGTTCTACGCCGGGGTAATCAACAATAACTATTAAGTCATGCTCGCCAAGTAAAGCATAAATAGATTTAACTTCGCCACCGCACTTTTTTATCAGATCTACTGCCTGATCAGTACGCTCCGGGCTTATGCCCTTTAATGATTCGGATGTGTACTTGCCTAACATAATAAATGTTGCCATAACTATTTCTCCTTTCCAATTAATTGATTTAAAGCATAACGTCTATTCCATAGACTTGCTTCTCATACAAATATAGCGGTTATCAATCTACAAGAGCATGCCTTTATTTAAAAGGATTATATTCTGGTCTTTTATACAGTTTGTCTTTATTGTTTATAATATCCG
>JAYENM010000116.1:0-3164 GCA_034722095.1 Caldifarciminota bacterium
TGCAACGGCAAGCCCATTTTGAAACGAGTCCTGACGGAGTTTTCCCCCTTCTACAATCCTACTTACTTTCTTAAATCTACCTTTCAAAACAATTCTTTTCTTCACATAATCTATCCATTCCGGGAGTACTACTATGATTATCTCATTCACAATTTCAGTTTTTTCAAAGTACAAAAGAGAAAGGGAGAGGATGGGAATTCCGTTTATATCAAGAAATTGCTTCGGAACGGAAGTCCCCATTCTCTTTCCGCTTCCTGCTGCAACGATAATAGTAGAAACGAGCATAGATTAGATTGTAGATTCCAGATTTTAGATTGTAGATTTTATTGACTACTGATAACTGATTATCCGCAGGATCCGTATGGACCGATTACCAATTCTTCTTACCTTCCGCTTGATTCCCATCAGTCTGAGTCTCCATACCACCCAGAACGCCTCCCATACAATCCTTTTTGACATTTTCGAACTACCTTCCACCCTGTCAGTAAATATAATGGGTAGTTCCTTCACCTTAAAATTGTTTCTGTATGCCCAGAAGACTGTTTCAATCTGAAAACTATAGCCATCAGACACTATTTTTTCTTTCAGTAGCATCTCAACAACCTTCCTTCTGTAACATTTATATCCACTTGTCATATCCTTGATTGGCACCCCTGTGACAATCCTCGCATACATATTTGCAAAGTAGGAAAGGAGAAGTCTGGATATTGGCCAGTTTACTACAGATACCCCATCGGAGTATCTCGAACCGATAACAAGGTCTACATTTTTTATTCTCTCAAGAAATCTCGGGATATCATCTGGATTATGTGAAAGATCGGCGTCCATCTCAAATATGTAGTCGTATTCTTCCCTTACAGCATATCTGAAACCTTCAATATATGCGGTGCCAAGTCCGAGTTTAGCAGGACGTGTGTGCAATTTTACCCGTCTCTCCTTCCTGGATAATTCCCTTACATACTTCCCAGTACCGTCGGCTGAATTATCATCAATGACGAGAATATCTATATCGTCTTTTATTGACAGAACCCTGGAAAGCACAGAAGATATGTTCTCCATCTCATTGTATGTAGGTACGATTACAAGAGTTCGCATGTAGTTTGTTAGTTGGTCAGTTTGTTAGTTGGTTGGGATTCCAAAAAAACAACCAATTAACCAGATTTCTACCCTTGTGACAATCTCGTGTTTATCAATGCATAATCCTGGGAATATATAATAATACCAGAAAAAACGCATTTTGTCAATAAAAAAGTTTGCATTTTTGAAAAAAATGTGTTAAAATATAGAAAATTTGGACACAGATTAACGCTGAATTTTTTATTTATCTTTTTGGACGCAGATTAACACTGATTGCCACAGATAAAATATGATAATTGGGTTATTAGGTCATTGTAGGAGCGGTTTCCCTGCCTACCGTCAGGCAGGCAAGATATTTGAAAATAAAGAACTTACAAAAATTAAATGAAAAACCCATATTCTAAAAAATTCTTATCTAATCTGTGTTCATCTGTGTTTATCTGTGGTTAATGCGTATCTGGGATTATTTATGAAAAAGGATGATATTATAAATCTTGTAGAGGAGGTAGCCTCAAAGGAGGATATTGCCACATATCTGGTTGGTGGGTGTGTGAGAGATGAAATTCTGGGTATCGAGAATAAGGATATAGACATCGTAATTGAAGAGGATGCAAAAAAGATCGCAAAATCTCTGAGTAAAAGAGTTGGAGTAAAGATAAAAAAGACCTCGCAATTTGGTACCTTCATTCTCTTTGTTTCCGGGTTCAGAATAGACATCGCCACTGCAAGAAGAGAGACATATCCTGGACCAGGGGAATTGCCCTTGGTGGAACCCGGCAGTATAGTTGAGGACCTCTCAAGAAGAGATTTTACCATCAACAGTATGGCAATCCCTGTAGGTACTAAAACAATAATAGACCCGTTTCAGGGATTGAAGGATATCAAAAAGGGGCTAATAAGGACCTTACACGGCAAAAGTTTCATAGAGGACCCGACGAGAATATTCCGTGCTTTGAGATTTGCTGAGAGATTGGATTTCCAGATAGAGCAAATTACAGAGTCACTTATAGGGAACGCGATAGAACAAAGGGTACTTCTTACTATTTCTCCCGCAAGAATAAGAAATGAGCTCTCACTCTGTCTCAAGGAGATAAAAAGATGGAATATCCTGGAAAGGATAGCCCAACTCGGCATTTTTGAACAACTGGGAATGATTTATCCCAATAGGGATTTCTTCGAAGAACTTGACGAGTTTGCCACAAAACTCGGGATAAAAAAAGAACCCCTTTATTTTATGGCCTTCACTGATGGCTGTCATAACAGGAAGATATTAACAGGAAGGGAAAGAAAATACCTGAATGCCGTAGAAACCCTGCTGGAAAAAATCCCCCTATTAAAGAAAAGTAAAGGAAGGGGAGAACTATATACAATATTCCATGGATTTCCGCCACATTCACTTGCATATATTGGTGTAAAAGAGGATGTAAAAGATAAAGTATCTACATACTTAGAAGAAATCGAACCTGTAAAATTAGAAATTACTGGAGAAGATATAAAAGATTTAGGCATTAGCGAAGGAAAACTTGTCGGGGAGGTACTGCTAAGGGTAAAATGGGAGAAACTGGATGGCAGACTTCCCACCAGAAAGGAAGAACTTGAATATGCCAAAAGCATAATAACGAACAATCAGCTAAAATGAAAAAGGTTCTATTCATACTACCTATACTTCTGAGCGGCTGTATATACAGTTTCAGGGGATTTGCCACGGTGGAGTACAAGAGTATAACAATAAATCCCTTTACCAATAATACCCTGAGGTATGGATTGAACGACATCTTCTACCAGAATACAGTAGATGAATTTATAAGAGACGGCAGGATAAAACTTATGGAGAGTGGAGCAGAGACTGTCCTGTCAGTAGTTATCACCGATTATGAGAACAGACCCTTTACATTTGATGAGTATGAAAACATCAAGGAATACAGAATTGATGTTCAACTTAACCTCTCTTACCAGAAAAGTAATGGTGAAGGCATATGGGAGAGAACATTAAAGGAATGGGTAACATATGACCGCTCTCTCACGGAAGATGATGGCGTACAATCTCTGGCAGAGAAGGTAGCATCTTCTATTGTAAGAACGGTATT
>JAYENM010000117.1:0-3162 GCA_034722095.1 Caldifarciminota bacterium
GCTAAATTGCCCTCTTTTGTAATATTAAATACAACTATCGGGATTTCTTCGCTTTTTGCCAGGGTTACAGCAGTTAAATCCATCACCTGAAGGTTCCTCTCAATAAACTCTTCGTAGCTAATTTTATCATACTTTTTGGCGTGGGGATATTCTAATGGATCCTTATTGTAGACACCATTTACCTTTGTCCCTTTGAGAATCGTATCTGCCTTGAGTTCAATTGCTCTTAATACAGATGCAGTATCGGTTGTGAAGTACGGACTACCTGTCCCACAGGCAAAGATAAGAACTCTGCCCTTCTCTATATGCCGTAGGGCTCTTCTTCTGATAAACGGTTCTGCAAGACTCTTCACTTCTATACCTGATTGGAGTCTTGTTACAACCCCGGAATTCTCTATCATATTTTGAAGTGCAAGGGCATTCATAAGTGTTCCAAGCATACCCATGTAATCTGATGTCACCCTATCAATTCCTTTAAGAGGATTGTTTGAACCCCTTACAAAATTACCACCACCCACTACGATACCGAGTTCTATCCCTTTGTTATGTACACCAGTGATCTCCTCCACAAGTCTTTTCAGCTGCAATGTATCTATACCAAACTCTTGTTCTCCCTGGAATATCTCTCCGGAAAGTTTCAGTATAACCCTTTTCATTATTTTTCCTTTATCCTTTATCCTTATTCAAGTGCTATCCCCCCACTTTAAATCTGGCAAATCTCGTTACTCTTATATTTTCTCCAAACTTTGCTATATGTTCTTTAATAAGATCCTCAACGGAGATATCAAGATTTTTTATAAATGCCTGTTCAAGGAGGCAGGTCTCTTTGTAAAAGTTTTCTATCTTGCCTTCTACGATTTTGGGTATGATCTTTTCGGGTTTTCCACTCTCCTTTGCCTGGTACTCGTATATTGTTTTCTCCTTCTCTGTAACCTCGTCGGGCACGTCTTTTTTGTCTATCCAGGTCGGATTTGATGCTGCAATCTGCATTGCAATATCTCTGACAAGTGTCTTAAACTCCGGTGTCCTTGCAACAAAATCTGATTCACAGGCAACTTCAACAAGAACTCCGAGCCTTGCCCCTGGATGAATATATGCCTCAACTATACCCTCATCAGTCTTCCTTTCCCTCTTCTTTTCTGACATTACAATGCCCTTTTTCCGCAGGAGTTCCACCGCCTTATCAATGTCCCCATTACACACAACCAACACATTCTTGCAGTCCATAATGCCTGCCCCTGTTCTATCCTTCAATTCTATAATGGCATCTTTTGCTATTTTCACATCTTCCTCCTTCATCTAAAATATATTTACTCTCCCTTTCATACCTTCTCCGTTTCTCCTAATGTTTTATAAACCGTATTTTTATTTATATCATTCGTGTTTTATTCTTTCTTTTTACTTTTCTCTTTTTTTCTTGTTTTTTCTTCTTTTCTTTCCTCTTCTACTTTTTCTTCCTCTTTCTCTTCTTCCCGTGCTTTCTTACCTTCAAGAACTGCATTAGCAATAGTTTTCGTTATTATGGATATAGATCTTATGGCATCGTCATTTGCTGGAATTGGATATTCAACGAAGGTTGGATCCACATTGGTATCAACTATCCCTACGATAGGTATACCAAGTTTGTTTGCCTCCTTTAGTGCGTTTTTTTCCTTTCTTATATCACATATATATGCCATATCAGGCAGACTTTCCATGTCCCTTATCCCGTAGAGATTCTTTTTTAACTTCTCCAATTCCCTCTTAAGGGTTAATATCTCCTTTTTTGTCAGGTCCCCGAATTCCTGTTTCTCAAACTTTTCCTCAAGTTCCTTCATCCTGTTTACCGCCATTCTTATGGTTGAGAAGTTCGTCAGTGTTCCCCCCAGCCATCTCTCAGACACATAGAATACTCCTGCCCTTTCAGCCTCTTCCTTTATTATATCCTTTGCTTGTTTTTTTGTCCCTACAAAAATAATTGTTTTGCCTTCCTTTGTGTTTGACGCAACTGCCTCGTATGCCTTCTCCATATATTCTATAGTCTTTTTCAGATCTATAACATGAATGCCCCTTCTTTCGGTAAAAATGAAATCTTGCATCTTTGGGTTCCATTTGTCTTTTCTATGCCCAAAATGCACACCCGCTTCAACTAATTGTTTAATAGTTATTTCCTCCACACAACCCCCATAGTAAAATCAAATATTAAAGATTAAAATGCAAAATTCTCCCTTTCTAACTTTCTCCATTTCTCCTTAAATTTTTTTGAAAAGTCCCTTTTTCAACTCCTGGCTTATCTCTCCCCACTGCTTACCTTCATCCTTGTTCTTTATTTTATCAGCATATTCAAAGAAAAATGCCAATCCGATACCTACAAAGAGACTTAAAACAAACGCTATAATAACAATCCTTGTCCTCTTCGGGAAACTCCTTTTTTCTGGAGGCTCAGGTTTATCAAATACCTCAACGGTTGGAGTATCTCTTACCTCCTGGAGTTTTGCCTGTTCAAACTGTTCTGTGAGTACAGCAAAAACCTTTTGCTTTACCTCTACATCCCTCATAAGCCTTGCAAGATTCAGAGAAGCATCGGGTACATCCTTGAGGGGAATAGAAAATCCAACTCCAAACTTGTCCAGATCAGACTCATATCCCATATCCCTTATCTGTTTATCTATAAGTGAAAGCTCCTTTTCCATCCTTACAACTTCAGGATTTTCCCCAGTGGCATACATTTTTATCATTCCCAGTTTCATCTCCTTTTGTATTTTCCCTGCCAGGAGTGTACTCATAATAGAAACTGCCTCTTTCAACTCATCAGGCAGAGAGATGATGTGATGACTTTCTTGGAAGTTCTTTAATGAATCCTCCGCTGTCTTTAACTCCTTTTTGATCTCATCCAATCTCTCTTCAAGAAAGATGCGATTTCGTTTACCCACGGTCATACTCGTCTTTCTATTAAGTCTGTCAAGACAGGTAATGTATGAATTTACTATTTTTGCTGCTATATTCGCGTTCTTATCTGTGACTGAGATGGATATAATACCCTCTGGAGAGACTTCAATATTTGTTACTTCAAGGAGGCATTTTCTTGTTTCCACCATTGTTTTTTTTCTGTAATAACTCTTGAGTCCACACTCTTCTATTACACCGTCAAGGACAGTTCTTGACTTTAACAAGGCAGAAAAC
>JAYENM010000118.1:0-15881 GCA_034722095.1 Caldifarciminota bacterium
CCTGTAGATATACTTAAGGAGAGCGGAAGTAATATCTCTCCACAAGTATTTAACTTACCACCTATTGTATTAGATAATTTCGTGCATGATTTCATAAAGGGTGGATACCATGTGGGGTGTTCAGCCAAAAAATCAGCCAACCAAGAATATTTTTTATTTTTTCCTTGACAAATTAATATTTTTATGTTATAATGTGGTCACTGAACCCAAAAATCTCTTGCATTACCGTCGCTTGTTTTAACTTTTTAAAATTAAACAAGATTTTTCCTCTCTTTGACCTCCCCAAAAGGACCTATTTTCTTCAATGTATACAGTATTCGCCCGCAAATACAGACCAAGAAATTTTGACGAGGTTATAGGGCAGAAACACTGCACTACCACCCTTAAGAACGCAATCTCACAGGGCAGAATAGCACATGCCTATCTCTTCGCAGGACCAAGAGGAGTTGGAAAAACAACAACCGCTCGTATACTTGCAAAGGCGTTGAACTGCGATAACGGCCCCACACCCATTCCCTGCAATGAATGCGTACACTGCAAAGAAATCACACAAGGAAGTTCTGTTGATGTGATAGAGATAGATGGAGCAAGCAACAGAGGAATAGACGAGATACGAAACCTGAGAGAAAACGCAAGATATGTCCCGAGTTCTTCAAGATACAAGGTATATATTATAGATGAAGTCCATATGTTAACTGATCCGGCTTTCAATGCCCTTCTTAAGATTCTTGAGGAACCTCCATCTCATATTATATTTATATTTGCTACGACGCAACCACAGAAATTACCTCAAACAATATTATCAAGATGTCAAAGGTTCAACTTCAGAAGAATTGGGTTTGAAGATACCCTCAGTACGTTAAAGGTTATAATAGAAAAAGAGAAGATAAAGATAGAAGAAAATGCTATCAAACTCATTGCCAGAAAGGCAGACGGGGCTTTAAGAGATGCTGAAGGTATGTTAGACCAATTGGTAGCGTATTCAGATTCTCTTATCAGAGAAGAAGATGTAAGAAATGTGCTTGGATTGCCCAGTGAGGATGTATTTTTTAACATACAATCCTACATAGCTAAAGGAAATACAAAGGAACTTCTCTCCCTTATACAGCAGATGATCGAATCCGGAATAAGTGCAGAAGAAATACTCACAGGATTTCTTGAGCATCTTCGCCTTGTGCTTTTAGTCAATACCAACGTAAATATATCTCTCCTGCCGGAAGAAAGGAAGAAATATATAACCGCAGGCTCCCAGCAATCGCCCAATGTTATTTTGAGAATAATGAGATTTCTTTTAGAAACAAGACGAGAGATGCGCTATTCTGAAAATCCTGATATATACCTGTTGGAAACAATGACAAGATTATCTGCCTTCAAGACGGTGCCAATAGAGAAGATAATAGAGAGTCTGGAGGCAACGCCCTACGGGACTGCCGAAGAGTCTCCAGCAGTATCCGAGGCAAAAGAAAGCTATAGAACAGATGAAATTACCGCATACGGCACAACACCGAAGACTAAAATGCAAGAGATATGGGAACAGGTTGCAGGAACCATGGAGAAAGAAAGCAAAACCATTGCCTCTATTATAGCACTTGGTAACCCGGTTGAACTTGACAAAAATAGAATTGTTGTTGAGTTTCCAAATGACTTTCACCGTGATGCTATAAAGGAAAAGAAAATCCTTGTAGAAAAGCATCTGAGCAAGATTACAGGTAGAGATTTAAAGATTGTATTCAAAAAAGGCGAAGCAAAGGATATAGAAAAAGAAAGTGCCATACTGAAGAAGACATTGAGGTTTTTTTCTGCTGAAGTTGTCTCCAGAGAAGGATAACTATGAAAAATCTTTTGGGACTCCTGAAAAGTTTTCAGGAGATACAGGGAGCTATTGCCCGGATACAGGATGACTTGAAAAAGGAAACCGCGCAAATATCGTCTGGTGGTGGGCTGGTAAAGATTATTGTAAATGGTAATCAGGAAATAGTCAAGGTGGAGATAGCCCCTGAACTTATAAATATGAAAGATAAGTCACTTCTTGAGGACCTCATTCTTTCTGCAGTAAATGAGGCAAGGAAAAAGGCACAAGAGATTGCTCAGGAGAAGGTGAAAGAGGTAACAGGCGGTGTGGATATTGGTCTAACCTGAAAAACTCAATACCATTTCTGTTTAAATTACATAGTAGGAGGCGATATGAAAAAGCCGTTTGAAATAAGGTGGCATGGAAGAGGAGGACAGGGGGCGAAAACTGCTGCACTTCTTTTTGGTGATGCCGCTATGGCAACGGGTAAGTATATCCAGGCATTTCCTGAATACGGTCCCGAGCGTATGGGAGCACCCGTACAGGCGTTCAATCGTCTATCTGACGAGCCCATACATATACACTCGGGGGTCAAGAATCCGGAGGTCGTAGTGGTTCTGGATGAGACACTTATGAAGACACAGCCTATAACAAAGGGTCTCGGTAAGGACGGAATTCTCCTTGTCAACACGAAGTCTACTCCAGATGAGGTAACCTCGGCCTATGGACTGGAGGGTATAAAGGTATATACCGTAGACGCATCCGGCATATCGAGGGAGGCTATAGGAAGAGAAATACCAAATACACCCATGCTTGGGGCGGTTGTCGGGGTCACAAATATCCTTGACTTCGGTAGATTTATAAAGGATGTCACGGAGAAGCTGAAGGTGAAGTTCAGGGATAGACCAAAGGTTGTCGAGGGCAATATTAAGTCCATAAAAAGGGCATACGAGGAGGTAGTATGAAAGAGGGATGGAAAGAATTACCAATAGGCTGCACTATTGACGAAGGTGGAACTTCAAGGAAATTTAAGACAGGAGACTGGAGAAGCGAGAGACCAGAGTTTTTGAAGGATAAGTGCAATAATTGCCTTCTCTGTTACATATACTGTCCTGATGATGCGATACTTATGAAGGATGATAAGGTAGTCGGTATAGACTACGACTACTGTAAAGGATGCGGGATATGTGAAAAGGTTTGTACAGCGAAGGCAATCGAGACAAAACCCGAGAGATAGATGCCGGAAGAGGGATGAGAGAAGAGAGAAGAGAGAAAAGAGATAATTTAAATGGGAAAATGGGGTATTTGCATTTTGATTTTTAATTTTTAATATTTTTATGGGGGGGAAACTATGCCAAAAAAGGCTTTAACGGGAAACGAAGCAATGGCGGAGGCAATGAGGCAGATAAATCCCGATGTAGTTGCCGCTTATCCCATCACGCCTGCTACGGAGATTGTTCAGTTGTTTGCAAACTTCGTGGCCGATGGTCTCGTGGACACCGAGTTTGTTGCTGTGGAGAGTGAACATTCGGCGATGTCTGCCTGTGTCGGCGCCGCCGCCGCCGGAGGTAGGGTCATGACCTCTACATCGTCTCAGGGGCTTGCCCTGATGCATGAGGTTCTCTATATAGCCGCCGCACTCAGGCTTCCGATCGTGATATGTGAGGTGAATCGCTCCCTTTCGGCGCCGATAAACATACACTGTGATCATTCAGATACCATGGGTTCAAGGGAATCGGGTTGGATGCACATATTCGCAGAGGAGTCACAAGAGGCGTATGATTCGATCATACAGGCGATGAAGATAGCGGAGCGACTCTACCTTCCCATGATGGTCTCCACAGATGGCTTCATATTATCTCACTGCATGCAGAGGATAGACATGCTGGAGAATAAAGAGGTGAAGGACTTCATCGGTGAATATAAACCGCATCACTCGCTACTCCTTACAGACAAACCATACACAGTTGGGCCACTTGACCTACAGGACTACTTCTTTGAACATAAACGTCAGGAGATAGAGGCTATGATGAATGCGGCTCCCGTGATAGAGGAGGTTGGAAAAGAGTTTGGAGAGAAGTTTGGAAGGTATTATGGATTGTTTGAGGGATATAGACTGGATGATGCAGATAATGTGGTAATAGCTGCTGGAAGTGCTGCTGGGACAGCAAAGGTGGCGGTAGATGAGGCAAGAGAGAAGGGAATGAAGGCTGGACTCCTGAGAATAAGGGTTATGAGACCTTTCCCCCATAAAGAGATAGCAAATGCGCTTAAAGATAAAAAGATTATATCCGTGCTTGACAGGTCTGATTCTATGTCTACCATGGGAGGACCAATATTTGTGGAAACGAGGTCTGCCCTTTATGATGTAGAAAGCCGTCCTCCTATGTGCAATTATATATACGGTCTTGGAGGTAGAGAGATAGATACGGAGGATATCTTAGGAGTGTACGAAAAAGGTGAGATATACAAGGAAAAGGGAGTAGAGAAGCAGATTGATTTTATAGGGCTACGAGAATAACGAATAATAAATGATTTCCTTTGATGCCTCACTTATTTTTGATATTTGATTTTTTTTTTTAATATTGGGGGTATTATGCCCAAGTTGAAAGAAGTAGTAAAAAACGGAAGTCTTTTTACCGCAGGGCACAGGGCGTGTATTGGGTGTCCCGGTCCGATTATAATTCGTCAGGCACTCATGGTTGCGGGGCCCGATACCGTAGCCACTATAAACACCGGATGTATGGAAGTCGCCTCAACGATAAACCCGTATACAGCCTGGAATATTCCACTTATACATGTAGCCTTTGAGAACGCCGCCGCCGCAATATCTGGAATTGAATCCTGTTATAAGTCATTTAAGAAGAAGGGAAAGATAAAGAAGGATATGAATTTCATAGCATTTGGAGGAGACGGCGGCACATACGACATTGGTCTGCAGGCACTCTCGGGTGCTCTTGAGAGGCGACATAGGTTTCTATACATCTGTTACGATAATGAGGCTTATATGAATACGGGTATACAGCGCTCCTCTGCAACTCCTTGTGGTTCCCATACAACCACATCTCCAGCCGGAAGTGTTATTCCGGGAAAGAGGGAAAATAGAAAGGACTTGACAGAGATAATCGCTGCACACGACATACCATATGCAGCACAGGCGTCCCCCGGTTACTGGCATGATTTTATGAAGAAGGTAGAGAAGGCACTTGCCTGTGGGGGACCATCTTTTATAAATGTAATATCTCCATGCCCGCTTGGATGGAGGCATAGCCCGGATCAGAGCATAGATATAGCGAAACTTGCTGTGCAGACAAACTTCTGGCCATTATACGAAGTGGAAAATGGAAAGCATAAAATTACATACAAGCCAAAAGAAAAAGTGGATATAGAGGAGTTTCTAAAAGTGCAGGGAAGGTTTGCACATCTTTTTAAGCCCGAAAACAGACATATTATAGACGAATTGAGAGAAGAAATAGAAAGGAAATGGGAAAGACTGGAACATCTGAGCTCGATTTAGCATAAAGATACGAGGTGATGGATTGTTATCTCCATCACCTCGTAGTAAAAATTTTACAAAATTCCAGTATCTCCTGCAACTTATCAATAATTCTCGCTTATTGTATTAAAACCTGCAAAAAATAATTAATGGTTAATACTAATCCTGGAAGATTCTCTTCCCGCCAATAGCTTTAAGCATCTAATTTACTTTACAACCTTTATTTACCTAAAAGACCTGTTCAACTGTAATGCTTAAGGCGTAATTGAGATTACCCTACTACATTATATAAATATATAAATCAAAATGGGAGGTTTATGAATATAGGAGAACTTCAAAAGAAGACTATATCCGAACTCCGAGATATTGCACAAAAACTTAAAATATCTGGAATTGCAGATATGCGTAAACAGGAACTGATATTTAAGATACTCGAGTCGGGCGCAAAGAAAAATGGACTTATACTCGGCAGTGGTGTTCTGGAAGTGCTTTCAGACGGATATGGATTCCTGCGTTCCCCAGACTACTCATATCTTCCTGGTCCGGATGATATATATGTTTCTCCGTCACAGATAAAGAAATTCGCTTTAAAGACGGGTGATACAGTTATGGGACAGATAAGACCTCCGAAAGAGAACGAACGCTTCTTTGCTCTTCTAAAGATAGAAGCGGTAAACTTTATAGACCCCGATGAAAACAAGAAACGTATCCTATTTGATGAACTTACTCCCTTTTATCCCACATCAAGAATAGACCTTGAAAGGAAAAACAGCGATATCTCCATGCGTATAGTAAATTTGTTTACTCCTATTGGAAAGGGTCAGAGAGGGCTTATTGTGTCCCCGCCAAGAGCAGGAAAGACAATACTCCTTCAAAAAATAGCAAATGCAATAACAGAGAATCATCCAGAGGTTATCCTTATGATACTTCTTATCGATGAGAGACCTGAAGAGGTCACTGACATGAAACGCAATGTAGAGGCAGAGGTTATATCTTCTACCTTTGATGAGCCGCCGGAAAGACACATACAGGTCGCAAGTATGGTTTTGGAGAAGTCAAAAAGACTGGTTGAACAGAAGAAGGATATCATCATACTCCTGGATTCAATAACAAGGCTTGCAAGGGCATATAATGCCGTGTTGCCTCACAGTGGAAGGACACTCACAGGAGGCGTTGATGCAACCGCTCTTCAGAAACCCAAAAGGTTCTTTGGTGCCGCAAGAAACATAGAAGAAGGAGGTTCGCTTACAATAATCGCCACTGCATTGATTGAAACAGGTTCAAGGATGGACGATGTAATATTTGAGGAGTTCAAGGGAACAGGAAATATGGAACTTGTTCTTGATAGAGAGTTGTCAGACAGGGGCATATTTCCCGCAATACACCTGAACAAATCAGGAACTAGAAAGGCGGAGCTTCTTATGGATGAGAAGGAATTACAAAGGGTCTATATCATGAAGAAGATCCTTCTTGAGATGAATCAAATAGAGGCATTAGAACTCCTGCTGAAACGCATGAAAAGAACAAAAAATAATACCGAATTCCTCGCATCAATGAATGGATAATTGTCAGAGACTGTGAAATATAGAATTCTTACCACAAAGTCACATGGTCATTAGGTCGTTGTGGGAGCGACTTTCCTGACTGCCGTCAGGCAGGCTAGTCGCGATAAAACGGTAGTCATTGGTCATTAGGTAATTAGGTTATTAAGTCATTGCGTCATAGGGTCGTAGAGTCATAGGGTCGTTGGGTCACCAAAATCTTCAATTATCAATGCAAAATTAGCAATTAGCATTTATTCTTTTTCCTTTTTCCTTGTTCTTGGTGTTCTTTGTGTCTTGGTGGTTATTCAAGAATGTCACTTGAGATCATTATGCAGGATTTATTTACAAAAGGAAAAAAAGCACCCCTTGCGGAGAGGATGAGACCAAACAACCTCAGCGAATTCGTCGGACAGGTTCATCTTCTTGGAGAAGATGGACCTATATGGCAGGCTCTTCAGGTAGGAGAAATCTCTTCAAGTATCTTCTGGGGTCCCCCGGGAACAGGTAAGACTACCCTTGCGAAACTCATAGCGAAAACAGGGGGTTATAGGTTCACAGCATTCAGTGCAGTGCTCTCAGGTGTAAATGACATAAGAAAAGCAATAGCAGAGGCAAAGGTATCTAAAGAACAAACAATCCTATTCATAGATGAAATACACAGGTTTAACAAGGCACAGCAGGATGCATTTCTTCCATATGTTGAAGACGGAACGATAATTCTTATAGGCGCGACCACTGAAAATCCATCGTTTGAAGTCATCTCTCCCCTACTCTCCCGTACCAGCGTATATGTGTTCTACCCACTCTCAATAAATGAGATGAGAACTATTATTGACAGGGCTATTACTAATGAAAAAGGATTAAAAGAATATGATCCGGATATTCCAAATGATATCAGAAATTATATAGCAGAAATCTCGGGCGGTGATGCAAGAATTGCACTCAATATACTAGAATTTGCGGTGCTTACTGCAGGAATACAAGCAAAAGATGTAGCGCAGGGCTTTAGCCCTGCAGAAGGCAAACCTTACAAAAGAAGCGTAACAGTAAAGAGAGTAAAAGAGATTGTGAAGGAACTTCCTTTGATCTATGATAAAAAGGGCGAAGAACACTATAACCTTATATCAGCATTTATAAAGTCTTTAAGAGGCTCCGATCCTGATGCTGCTGTATACTGGCTTGCAAGAATGTTAGAGGCAGGAGAAGATCCTCTCTTTATAGCAAGAAGAATGATAATATTTGCTGCAGAGGATGTAGGAAATGCAGATCCTCTGGCACTTACCCTTGCAGTATCCTGTAAGGAGGCTATTCATTTTATTGGAAGACCCGAAGATTTTTTGCCGCTCTCCCAGACGGCAATCTATCTTGCAACTGCTCCTAAAAGCAACTCTGCTCTTGTGGCATACAAAAATGCCCTACAGGATGTTAAAAAGTATGGAGCCCTACCAGTGCCACTTCATATTCGCAATGCACCAACCTCCCTAATGAAAAACCTGGGTTATGGTAAAGGATATAAATATCCCCATAATTTTAAGGGACATTGGGTAGAGGAGGAATATCTTCCAGAGAAGTTAAGAGGGAAAAGGTATTATTTCCCATCAAGTTCAGGAAAGGAAAAAGAAACAGAGATAAAGAAAAAACCTCATAAGAAGAGATAAAAGACATAAAGAAAATAAATTGTCACGAGCACCCCACCTTCCCACCGCTGAAAACCCTTTTTGGTTTTTCCAAAAACAATAAGAAGAATAGAAAGAAACAGAAGGACAGGAGTAGCAAAAAAATGGGTGTTTCTATCTATCGGCAATGGTCTGACAAGTCCTGATACCCCAAGAACAAGAATAATATCAAGAATATTGGCACCTATAATATTACCAATGGATATCTCCTTATGTCCTTTTGTCACAGCGATCGCGGATGTAAAGAACTCCGGAAGGGATGTTCCAAATGCCACCAGTGTAAGTCCAACAATACTCTCTGAAACCCCAAAATACTTCGCAATTGCACTACCCGACAGGATCAGAAGCCGACTGCCAATAATAACCATTAATGCACCCACAGAGAACAGAAAGAGTTCTCGTCTAAGATTGAAGTCTGACTTTGGAATCGCACCATCTTTCCGCCATTCCTCTCGTACATTCTTTGCCTGTTTCAGTGAATATCTTATATAAAGATAGACCAAAAAGAGAAAAAAGAGAGAGATAGGTCTTGTTATTATCCCGTAAAAAGAGAATAAAAAAAAGAGCACTACGACTGAAAGCATCATCACACATTCTCTCTTAAGCATTTCTCTTGACACGGGCATAAATGTAAAGCATACACAGCATCCGAGTATGAGTCCTATATTGGCAATCGGTGAACCGACCGCATTACCAACAGCCATCTCAACTTTTCCCATCGCCGCAGCCATAACAGAGACAAAAAACTCGGGTGCCACTGTAGCTATACTCACAAGGGTTGCCCCGATCAATACCTTTGGAACATGGAAGCCTTCAGCTATCTCGACGGCAGCATCCACAAACCAATCTGCGCCCTTGAGAATCAAAAAAAAGGCAATAAAAAACAGAATGATCGCCAACCACAAAGACATAATTCATTATATCATAAATACTCTCTAATGTCAAGGAAAAATCCGAACGCAAATTAACGCAGTAGGGCAAGGCTTCAGCCTTGCTAAATACTGTAGCCTTGCATTAAAGCAAACCTAAAGTTTACCCTGCCACAGGCGGTGGGTTTGCCCTACATAGTTTGCGCGATAGGGTATACTTTGGGATTATTATACATCGATTCCAGAGATACCCCAAGTTTTTTTGATGGTGATTTCTACCATGGTTAGTTAGTTGATAAGAGCGACCGATGGATTCAAAGGGAGGGTATTGAATGATTGGGCATATCCTTCACTGTAATACCCAATCGGGAGAGATCTTCTCTTATGTTATCTGCGAGGTCGTACCTCTTTTCCTCACGGAGCTTCTGTCTTATTTTAAGGATGAGCTCCAGAAGTTGCGGTGTAAATCTATCCAGTTCTCTTTCCTTCATCGTTATTCCAAGTATCTTAAGTGAAGATGTCAGGGCTTCTTTATAGAAATGGGCTGTATTGACATCCATATCCCCCATTTTCAGGTTTACTTCCTTTATGAGTGAATAAATCCTTCCAATTGCTTTCGGTGTGTTAAAGTCGTCATCCATTGCATCCTCAAAATCTTTCCAGAAGTTACCAATTTCATCAGCAAGACGGCTATTTTTTGGGGTTTTCTCCGCTTCCGCACTCCTTTCTTTTAACATTTCAATGCATTCTTTTATCCTGGTAAGTGCCTCTCCTCCCTCTTTCAACCGTTCCTCGCTATATTCCATAGGATGACGGTAGTGTGTTGAGAGAAAAAATAATCTCACTGCATCAGGTTCGTATTTTTGCAATACATCGAGTGCAGGTACAAACTGCCCTGTAGACTTTGACATTTTGTCACCTAAAAGTTGGAGAAGTCCGTTGTGTACCCAGAACCTTGCAAATGGCTTGTCAGTGACTGCTTCTGATTGTGCAATTTCATTTTCATGATGGGGAAATATAAGGTCTTCCCCGCCTGTATGGATATCAATTGTCTCTCCAAGATGTGTTAGGCACATAGCAGAGCATTCAATATGCCAACCGGGTCTTCCTCTGCCCCAGGGGCTCTCCCAGAAGGGTTCTCCCTCTTTTGCGCGTTTCCACAGGACAAAATCAAGAGGAGAGTGTTTTGTCTCGTCTATCTCTACCCTTGCACCCTTTTTGAGGTCATCTATGCACTTTCCCGATAGTTTGCCATAATCTGGAAATCTGGATATATCAAAGCATACCCCTGTGTCGGTTGTATATGCATATTCCTTCTGGATAAGCTTCAATATAAGTTCTATAATCTCCTGAACATGTTGGGTAGCCTTTGGATAAAAGTCTGCCCTCTCTATTCCCATAATATCACTACACCTCATAAATTCTTCCGCATTTCTCTCTGCAATCTCCCTGTAGTCCTTATTCATTGTTTTTGTCTTCTCAATTATTTTATCGTCAATATCTGTAATATTCTGGATATGTTTTACCCTAAACCCTCTATATGTAAGCCATCTCTTCAATATATCAGAAACCACATATGCTCGCATATGCCCTATATGTGGTCTATCCTGCACGGTCATACCACATACATACATCTTTACCAGAGGGGCGGTCAACGGAATAAACTCCTCTTTCTTCCTCGTAAGTGTATTATATATCTTTAAAGGCATAGTGAGAGAATTATAACATAAAATCCAAGAAAAGTCAAGGTTTTTTCTCTTGACAAAATACAAAAATTGTGGTATCATTAGCCACATTCTATCTAACCAACCAACTAACTAACTATTTTGCATTTTGATATTTCACTACCGGGGGTATTATGCAACGCTCATTCAAGGAGATAATTGAAGAGGCAAAGAAGCTCGGACCAAAGAGAATAGCTGTTGCCTGTGGAAATGACGAAGTTTCTCTTGAAGCATGCAGAAATGCAAAGAAAGAGGGATTGATAATCCCCATTCTTGTTGGTGATAAAAGTAAAATTACTGCAAAAGGTGGTGGGGAATTTGAAATTATAGATGCAGTTGGAGATGAAGCGATATTAAAGGCGGTGGAGATGGCAAGAATTGGAGAAGCGGATATGGTTATGAAAGGACATATATCAACACCAAAATTCTTAAAGGGCATTCTAAATAAAGAGAGGGGGTTGCGAACAGGAAGAATCCTTTCCCATATTGCTGTAATAGAATCAAAGTACTATCATAAATTATTACTCCTTACAGATGGAGGAATGAACATCAAACCGGATATAAAGACAAAAACGGATATAATAGTAAACGCGCTGGGACTTGCCGGGAAACTCGGGATAGAGAAACCAAAAGTAGCTCTCGTGGCAGCAATAGAAACTATAAACGAAGACCTGTCTGAGACGATTGATGCTGCAATACTCGCAAAAGCCGGTGAGAGAAAACAACTTGGAAACTGCGAAATTGATGGACCTCTCGGGATGGACCTTGCAATATCACCAGAATCGGTAAGAATAAAAGGAATAAAGAGCAAAGTTGCGGGAGATGCAGATATTATTGTAGTGCCTGATATATCCTGTGGCAACATCTCAGCGAAGGCATTGTTGTATCTGGGCGGCGCTAAGATAGCAGGATTTATAGCGGGCGCCCTCAAACCCTGCGTAATGCTTTCTCGTTCAGACAGTAAAGAGACAAAATTAAACTCAATAGCACTGGGGGTAATAACAGGTGTTAGGTGATAGGTGACAGGTGGTAGGAGCGACCTCCTGGTCGCGATAAGCAGGTGATAGGTGAGATGTGGAATGTTAAATGTGAAACGTGAATCCAATTGTCAATTGTCATTAGTCAATGGTCATTGGTCTTATGTCTTCTGTTTGCTAAATGAGGAATGAAAAAGTGGCTCTCCATCGGTATAGCTATATTATTTGCAGTTCTTGTATATCTCGCCCCTTTTGAAGGACTTACCGAACCTGCAAGGAGAACATTTGCAATACTTATAATTGCTGCTGTTCTCTGGATTTCTGAGGCAATACCTCTTTATGTCACTTCCTTCGTTATAGCCTTCCTTGAGGTTGTCCTGCTCAAAAATGTTCTGAATGTGAGTTACAAGGTTTATCTATATCCATTCTTTGATCCCATTATAGCACTTTTTCTGGGAGGATTTGTGCTCTCCCGTGCATTAGATAAATATGGCATTGACGAGAGAATAACGAGAGCGATTTTACTAAGAACAGGTAACAGTCCAAGAAAAATCCTGTTCGGTACGATGATAGTCTCTGCATTTCTCTCTATGTGGATGTCAAACACTGCAACGGCTGCACTTATGATGACCATTGCAATAACCATAATAAATGCTCTGCCAGAAAAAGACCCGTTCAAAATCGGTCTTATCCTTGGCATTCCTTTCGCCTGTAATATCGGAGGAATGGCAACCCCCATAGGCACACCGCCCAACGCCATTGCAATAAGCAGTCTGGCAAGTCTCGGCATAAGTATATCGTTTATAAACTGGATGCTAATTGCTCTTCCTATTGTGATTGTAATTCTCCTTTTAACCTGGTGGCTACTCTCCTCTATTTATAAAAGCAAGGTAAAGAACATTACACTCAGCATGGGAAAACTACCCCCAATGGAAATAAACGATAAATGGGTGCTTAGTATTTTTATTATAACCGTTACCCTGTGGCTAACTGGCCAGATACACGGCATTCCTACCGGCGTAGTGGCACTTATACCACCTATAGTATTGATCGGTGGTGGATTTATAGATAGAGATGACTTCAGGTCACTTGGTTGGGATATCCTTATACTCATGGGTGGTGGATTATCCCTTGGAGTTGCTATGCAACAGAGTGGACTTGCAGAATGGATGGTGGAAAGATTAAATGTTGGAGGACTTGCATCCCCTATACTTCTGATGTTGATATTCTCATCTATTACAGTCGTTATGACCACATTTATCTCAAATACATCAACTGCTGCTCTCGTCTTGCCGATCGCAATAACCATAGGGGCTGCACCTTCTGCACTGGCACTCATAACAGCCTTTTCTGCCTCTATTGCAATGATTTTACCCATCAGTACTCCCCCGAATGCAATTGCCTATGGCTCAGGACTTGTTTCTGTAAAAGATATGGCAAAGACAGGGTTTGCAGTGACATTTATATCCATATTTATTGTTACAGGTATGTCGGTCCTGTTGACAAGGTTGTTGGGGTATTTATAATTGACAGATACCGGGGGGATAAATGGAAACAGTCAAATATGAAACCTGTCCAAAATGTAGTTCCGTTGATGTAAAAAACAATGTATATATAAAAGAGGGCGAACCTATAAGGATATATGTTGAGTGTGCAAAATGCGGCAGTTTTGTGGCGAGATATACAGTGGCTAAATACACATCCGATAAACCTTACGAATCCCTTCTCCAAAACTTACGAAAGGAAAGATTTCCTGGTTCAAGGGCTACAGCAAAGATGATAGAGGAGTTCTCTACGCATGTAAGTGAAGCGTTTGAACATGTTAAGAAACTGCGAGACGCCATAAAGGAGAAACGAAAGGTGGAGGAGATTATAGTTGAGATAGAAAAAACTTGACATTCTGAACAATTTGTGATATAATGTTTTTAACACCTATTTCGACAAAAACTTTTAAGAAACTACCACCAAGGCACAAAGACACGTGGTTAAGTTTTTGAGATTGCTTATTTTTTTGATGTATCACGAAGCTTGTAGGCACGGTTTCAAATCGTGTAAATCTACCTATCCATACGGATCCGTAGGGATCGGCAGATAGGTAATAGCACAAATTAAGTTTGTGCCTACAACCCCACAGCGAAATCTGCGTTAAAAAATAATAAAGCATTGAAGAGATGAGATTAAATGTCTTTGTAGTTTAAAAGATGGGATAAAAAGATTGGTCTTACCTGTCTGCCGACAGGCAAGATAAGAGGTCACAGAGGGGAGGAATAAAAATCTTTTATAATTTCTTAATACTAAACATCCTCTGTGTTCTCTGTGGTTAAGTTTTTCACACTACCCACTTTTTAACAGGGAGGTTTATATGGCAAAAAGAATAGCGCTTATAGTGATACTTCCCCTTGTCCTTGTAAGCTGTGCAAGGAGGGAAGTCAAAGTGGAAGAAGAGGTGGTAATAACACCTGAAGAGGAAGTCATTGCAAAGGATACAATACCACCGGAAGTTGTTAAGATACCTCTTGAACTCTCCAGAATACACTTTGACTTTGATAAGTACGATATAAGACCGGATGACGCAAAGATTCTTGAAAAAAATGCAGAAGTCCTGAAGGCATATCCTGAGGTAAGGATAAAAATAGAAGGACACTGTGATGAAAGAGGAACAAACGAGTATAACCTTGCACTTGGAGAGAAGAGGGCTATTGCTGCGAGAGACTATTTTGTAAGGCTTGGCATTGAAGAGGAAAAGATATCTATTATAAGCTATGGAGAGGAGAGACCACTTGTCCCCGCACACAACGAGTCGGCCTGGGCAAAGAATAGAAGGGCGGAGTTTGTAGTGACGAAGTAAGTTAACAACGAAGTCACATATTGGTTATCAGTTATCAGTAATCGGTAAATTCCAGAGCATATCAGGATATCAGTGGATCAGTCCATACGGATCCGTAGAGATAGGCAGAGTATCAGAAAAGACTGGTAGTCGGTAATCGGTGAGTTTACGAATGCAGACCAAATTGTTAATCGGGTAGCCAATAACCTGAGCACTGATGACCGATCACTGATTACCGGGTACTATTTCAGTGATTTTCAGTGTTTAATGCATTATGCAATTTAAGACCATCGGTGTACTTATAACCCTGGTGCTTTTTGGTTGTGCTGTGAGGAATGAAGCAGTGCGTGTCAGGGAACAATTAAATTATATTGAAGAAAGCAACAGGAGAATAGAGGGTGGAATTACTCAACTTGACAGTCTCTCAAGGGAGGAGATAGAGCTTATTATAAGGTTCCGAGCACAACAAGGTGAAGTCCTATCCCGAATTGGGGAAAATATAGAATCCACGAGAAATGCCGTCAATGAATTATCCGGTATATCTATCACACAAAAGGCCGATACATCTATTTCTTCCGATGTATATTCAATTGCCTATTCTGATTATTTACAAGGCAATTATGACCTTGCTATATCAGGCTTCCTTACATATATAAACTCCATTCCACGCCTTGACGAGGCAAGATACCTTCTGGGAGAGTGTTATTTCGAAAAAGAGGATTATATATACGCTATTAAGTCCTTTGATATGGTAGTGCAGAGCTATCCACAGAGTAAAAGAGCTCCAACGAGTCTCTATAAGATTGGAAAAATATACGAAACTATGAGAGATACAGTCTCTGCAAATCAATACTTTAAGAGATTATCGAGTGACTATCCAGATTCACCCGAAGCAGCACTCTTGAGGGACATCAAGCAGTGAATATCTAATTTCTAATGTCGAATACCTAATCAGTCTTTAGTCTGTGGTCTTCGG
>JAYENM010000119.1:0-3098 GCA_034722095.1 Caldifarciminota bacterium
TATAGTTGACTACTCTCTGAAGTATATAGTTTTTACATCCATATCCAGCAAATGGGGTATATAAAATGTCTGAGCCGAGAGTAGAAACAACATATGGACTGAAGCTTATTCTTGCTCCCAATAAGCCATAATTTGTGGCTTGGAAACCATGTAAAATATCAAAAGAGCCTTTTTTAATTATATTTTTTATCTCCATCACAGGGAAAAGAAAAGAACAACAGTTGGGAAACGATGGTTTAACAAAGTGTGGAGTAACATTCTCCCAATCTATTTTCTCATCAATCTTCCCAAAGGATATAAAATGAACATTATGCCCTCGTTCTGCCAAATGTTGTGCTAACCTTCGAGTGAGGATGTGTTTGCCAGAACCCACAAAACAGATTTTATACCCCATTATTGTTAACTATAATTGTAAGCCGATATAACACTTTCATCGTAAATTTTTTCAGAGTAATCCCTCTTCGCTCTCTCAAATAGGATTTGATCAAATTTAGAGTGCTTTATAAATATTTTCCAGCTTTTGCACAGTTTTATCTACGCTGAATTTTTCCTCCACAATTCTCTTGCCTATAGTTCCAAATCTGTAAGCAAGGTTTTCATCCTTGAGAATCTTTACTATCGCCTTCTTTAGAGAGATAGTATCGCAGGGTGGAACAAGAAATCCGTTGACGCCGTCAGACACAATATCTACAGTCCCACCCGTGGAGGTTGCTACTACAGGTTTACCCATAGCCATAGCCTCAAATAAACTGACGGGGGATCCCTCTGTTTTTGAAGATAATACTGCTACATCGAATGATGCTGTTAATTCCGGGATATCCCTTCTGTGTCCAGTGAACACCACATTGTTAGAAATGGCAAGTTTTTTTGACAGCTTCTGTAAATTTTCTTTTTCAGGTCCATCGCCCACCAGAATCAGAGTTGCTTCAATACCGTTTTTGATAATATCGGACATAGCATAAAGCAAGGTTTCGTGGTCTTTATGCTTATGGAGTCGAGCAACCATTCCAACGACCTTAGACGAGGAAGGTATACCAAGTGATTTTTTTATATCTTTTGTATGGATATCTGCTGGATTGAATTCATTCAAATCAACGCCATTTGGAAGAAGTGTAATTTTTGATGGTGGTATCCCTTCCACATCAACCAATGAATTAGCGACGCTCATTGAGACTGCCAGTATCACATCTGTAAAACCAATAAGGCATTTATCTATAAATCTTCCCTTTTTTGTTTTAAGATATGCGGTTCCATGTTCATGAATTACAATTTTTGCCCCGGGTGTGACTTTCCCGAGTAATCTACCATACATATTTGGGTACAAATTATGGGTGTGTATAATATCCGGCTTGACTGTCCTAATAATAGAAAGGAGTTCATAATAAAACTTCATATCTATTTTCTTTTTATCCTTAACAAAATACACTTTGACATTGTTTGCTTTCATTTCTTCTAAAATTGGGGATGAGAATCTTTTGAGGGAACATACTGTGACATTGAACTGCTCTTTATTCAAACCCTTCACTATACAATATACCATCCTTTCCGCTCCCCCGAGGACATCAAGTGTTTGAACAATTTGAAGTACATTAATTTTTCTTTTCATATAATAGAATTACCCCGCTGTTAGAAGAAAGAGTTAAAGAATTAGCAATTGGGATATATTTGCAAGTAGTTTCGTCAATTACTACCTGATATAAGGTATCGTCAAATTCAAATGGTTCGGAATTTGACGTGTCTGGATTTACCAGAACAATACCATTTGAAAAAAGCCGTTTATAAATCCCTGTCTTTTTATCATAGAGTGCCAGTAACGTTGATCTTTCATTAAAGGGATATCCAATATCAATCTCGTATTCAGGGTAGTACTCCGTCCTATCGTAATTTTCAGCATAGCAGTAGTAGGAATCTTTTGAGCTACCAAGTAGATAAGATGCAATGGAGAAGATTCTTGCAGATGTGTCTTCTTCTTTTCCCTTAGAGACCACAAGCACTTTTTTCCCGGGAGGACTTTTTAACATTGTATTAATCTGGCTTTCCCAGTTCTTTTTTGATAGATACCCCGAGTTCGTATGTGCGAATTGTTCAATCATTCCTCCATCTGCAGACTCAAGAAATATAAGGTCATCTCTTAACCCATTAAATATAAGTATTCGTGGATGTATAGAGTCCTTTATAAATGAAATCATATTATTCATCCCCTCTGCCCAATTTTTTTCTGTGTATTTAAGGGGCTTGCAATCTAAATGCCCTATTATATTTCTTGTAGCATCATCAGCAAATATGCCGTTCGCGCCTATGGAAAGAATCCTTTTACATTGAGAGCGATAATGTATTATCCAATCAGGACTTAAAACATCCATTGCATACCATCCATAATGAGGATTTCTTATCCTATTATTCAGGTTTGTCGTATAAAAAGTAGAGTCATCCTGGGGTAATCTAAAGACAGTGTTTCCTTTTATAAACCGGAAATAGTATGATATACCGGCTTTATATGACACCGGAAGTGTTACTTTGGTGGTACATGTATACTTTCTGTTATCTATTGAAGCCATAGCAAATGGGTAATCAATAAAGTTAAACCAGCCGCGATTCAAACCTAAATGCGCAAATGCACTATTGGGCTTTGTACTTCCGAATGCTTCAATGCTTAGAGAGATACTGATACTTATACTGTCATCCAGGGTGCCTAAATCTAATATCTTGTAATTCTGATTGGTAAGTGCTATGGGCTCCTGTTCGCTATCTACGCACCTGACAATTGAAAAATCTATCTCCTCGTGAGAATCTGTGACCGATTTAATCAAGTAGTATTGAGGAGGTTCGAACTCTTTATCCACATAGCTTGTACTGGTGATAATATCTTTGTTGACCATTACGAAGTTGCTGTCAGGGTGTAATGATTTGTATAAATTATAGCCTATTACTATATCCCTCCCATCTTTTTGCCAGTTGATTATGCAGCTGTCTTTAGACGGAATTACACTAACACCCGCAGGATCAGTGCTATGGAGAAATGCAAATTCTTTTAAGTTACATATATCCCAGTCTTCGTAGTAAGGATGCATTGCAATTAGATCTCTGTAGCAAAGTAT
>JAYENM010000120.1:0-3090 GCA_034722095.1 Caldifarciminota bacterium
AGTGCTGTAAATCAGGTGGTAGGTGAGATGTGTAATGTGTGATGTGGAATGTGGAAGGCTTTGGGTGTTAGGTGACAGGTGTTAGGTGATAGGTGTTAGGTGATACCGAACCAGTGGTGTCAGGAGGTAACTCCTGACACCACTGGATTGCCATCGGGAGGTAACTCCCGATGGCACAGAAGTTGGTTAGTTAGTCTTTAGTTTTGCTTATGTACGAAGAAGATAGAGTAAGGAAAGTATCTAATCGGATAATAATAAAAAGACTTCTTGGATATCTGAGAGGGGAAAGGTGGTTCATAATAGGAGCAATAGTATTGACCATCATACTCACTGGAATACAGCTCTCCCTTCCTTATCTTACAAAGATAGCTATAGACAACTATATAATATCTACTGTTCAGATAATCCAGCCAGAAGAAGAGGAGATAGAGCTTATTAAATCGTTTAATACAGAGGCACTTATACGACTGGATGAGGAAAAATTTGCTATAAAATCAAATACACTCTCATCACTTCCTTCCTCATTTGTGCAAGAACTCTATAATGCTAAAAGACTTCAGGTAGAAAAATACTACCTCTTTAAAGCCCCATACAATGATATTATATGGAAAGTAGTTGACTACAGTGAGTTTAAGAATATTAGGCTTGTATCACATAATGCACTCAAAAAACTGAGTATAAAGGAGATATTAATCCTTCGTGCAAGTGATATCAAGGGAGTGAAACATATTGCCTATATATTCCTCGCACTTTTAATTGTGCATCTTGGTATAACCTTTACTTCAATATTTGCACTTGCGTATGCTGGACAGATAGTTATGCATCGTATACGAGAGACGGTATTCACCCACCTCCAGCGCCTAAAACTTTCCTTCTTTGACCGTATGCCATCCGGAAGACTTGTTACAAGAGCAACAAATGATGTAGAAAAACTGAACGAGTTTTTTACAGAGGTAATGAGCGGTCTGTTCCAGGATGTATTCCAATGTGCAGGAGTCATAATTGTGATGATTCATCTGGAGCCCAGGCTTTCACTGGTATCCTTTACGGTCGTACCACTTATAGCAGTAGCTATGTCCCTATTCAGAAGAAGGATAAGGAGGGTCTATCAAAGAGCAAGACTGTTTCTTGCTAGGTTGAATTCAAAAATATCAGAAAGCCTTAATGGGATAAAGGTTATTCAACTGTTTAACCAGGAAAGAAAAATAGCAGAAGATTTCAAAAATGTAAACGAGGATTACTATAAGGCTAACATGCAACAAATATTAACGTATGGTGTGTTCAGACCAATTGTAGACATCCTCGCATCTATAGCTATAGCACTGGTTTTATGGTATGGAGGGGGACAGGTAATACAGAGCACCGTAACACTGGGCATACTTGTGGCGTTTCTCTCATATATAAATATGTTCTTCAGACCAATAATGGACATATCCGAGAGGTTTAATATTGCAGAGGAGGCAATGGCGGCTTCTGAACGTGTGTTTACCCTTCTGGATACAAAAGAGATAGAGGAAAACCGGGGCAAAAAACGAAAAAAGAAATTTGAAGGAAAGATAGAGTTCAGAAATATATGGCATAGATATAAAGAGGAGTGGATTTTAAGGGATGTAAGTTTTACTGTGAATCCGAAAGAACGAATAGCGATAGTTGGGCCCACAGGTGCTGGAAAGACATCTATAATAAGTCTTCTTCCAAGATTCTATGAGCCCGAAAAAGGAGAGATACTAATAGATGACATATCTATTTCAGATTATAATGCAAATTTCCTGCGGCAAAATATAGGAATTGTAATGCAGGATGTATTTCTGTTTGCAGGCAGTATAAAGGATAATATAAGACTGCACAATTATAATGTAAGTGATGAGGATATAAGAAAAGTGGCAGAGTATGTAAATGCCCACAGATTTATTGAAAGTCTTCCTGCAGGATATGATACAGATGCAAAGGAAAGGGGTGCAAGGTTCTCTGTCGGTGAAGGGCAACTTCTTGCCTTTGCACGAGCACTTGCAGTAGACCCCGCAATTCTTGTACTGGATGAAGCAACCTCCTCTGTTGATTCGGAAACGGAAGCCCTTATACAAGATGCTATAGCAAAACTTTTAAAAGAGAGAACGGGTATAGTTATAGCACACCGGTTATCTACAATAAAAACAGTGGACAGAATACTTGTTATTGACAAGGGAAGGATAGTGGAAGAGGGGGGGCATAGTGAGTTGGTAAAAAAGAAGGGCATGTATTATGCCCTCTATAAACTCCAGTATATGAAGTAGTAAACCATTTTTACTTTGCTTCAATCCTGTATAAATCCTTTCTTCTATCTTGAAATATATCGTTTCTTTCTGTAACCATCTTGTTTTGTGCCTCAAGAGGGTCACATTCAACAGTCCATACGCCTTGAGATTCCTCTCCAACCCTTATTAATATCTTTCCATCTGGTCTAACAACCTGGGATCTTCCTGTAAATGTGACTTCTCTTTCCTCTCCCATACGATTCGTAGTAATTATGAAAACCCTGTTCTCAATAGCCCTTGTTATCATAGCATCCTGACAGTATGGAAGAACAAGATTGGTAGAATGTGCGATAATTTGTGCCCCTTTAAGGGCAAGAATTCTCCAGGGTTCTGGAAATATCCAGTCAAAGCAGACGAGAAGACCTACTTTTACCTGATTAGTACCAATGGTTACATCAAATACAGGAAATCCAGTATCACCCGGGGTAAAAAAAGATTTTTCCTTATTAAATAGATGTGCCTTGCGATATATTTTGATCTCCTCTTCAGGGGATAGAAGACAGGATGAATTATAGAGCCTCTCCCCTACTCTCTCTGCCATACCAAACACGAGAAAAAGGTTGTTATCTTTTACAATAGGAGTGAGATACTCTACAGTAGGACCAACAGCTTCCTCGGCAAGTGTGTCAAGTTCCTCCCTATCCTTAAATACATATCCAGTAAAGCACAATTCCGGCAAAACGATAAGGGCGTTTTTCTCCCCTGAAAGCATCTCCTCTACTCTTTCAAGATTCCCTTTTTTGTCTCCAAAAACCGGACTATATTGCAAAAAACCTACTCGCATCTCTCACCCCTT
>JAYENM010000121.1:0-3081 GCA_034722095.1 Caldifarciminota bacterium
TCGTTACATTGACAGTCAAGAGGAGCTTCATCACAAGAAGAAGTTGTCTAAACTCCTTGAATGCCTTAAGGCAGTTTGATAAAGCCCCTTAAAAGGGGCTAAAAACTGGGTGGGTGTTATTCTATTTTTATCCCCACTGCTAAAGCAGTGGGGATAAAAATAGAAAATTTCATCTTCACCCTTTCAAAAAAACAGGTCAAAAATGGAGATTTTAGCAAAATAGCCTTTGCAATTCCTTATATAACAAGGGATTACAAGGTGGAGGTGAAATTAAAAAGTGGGGTGCTTGTCCATACGGATCCGTAGGGATAATCCTATCTACCTGTCCATACGGATCCGTAGGGATCAGTAGACAGGTAAATAGCAAAGGATTACGAATTTTGTGAAAGGCACTTTGTTACCATATAAAGGGAGGGGAATTGATACTGGCAGAAATCGCTTTGATAATAATACTTTCAAAGGTCTTCTCTGACCTCGCATCCCGGGTAAAACAGCCCCCTGTTCTTGGAATGCTCATCCTGGGACTTCTCCTCGGTCCCTCAGGGTTTCATATCATTATACCCAATGAAGTCATAAATACATTCAGCGAAATCGGTGTACTCATCCTTCTGTTTATGGTAGGTCTGGAAACTAATATAAAGCCAAAAGAGGGTAAAATTGCATCGGTTATAGCAGTAAACGGGGTCCTGGTTCCGTTTCTTCTCGGCTTTCTTACAGGACTTCTCTTCCATCGTTCACTCCCGCAGAGTCTCATACTCGGCACAATACTCACTGCCACATCTGTATCGGTAACGATTATGACACTTATGGATATCGGCAAGCTAACCACACCAGAAAGCAAGATAGTCCTTGCTGCTGCCATAATAGACGATGTCATCGGGATAATATTCCTGACTATTATACTATGTGTGCTGGGAACAGCGATATCTCCCTGGATTACGATTCTCAAACTTATTGGATTTTTTGTTGCCGCCTATCTTGTGGGGCTGTTTTTCCTTTTGGTATTTGGATGGGCTGAAAGGTTAAAAGCAAGAGAAGCAGTCCTTGCCATTGCATTTGGAATGATGTTAATCTACGCCTTTATGGCAACAAATCTCGGGATTGTAGCAATCACAGGAGCGTATATAGCTGGATTTATATTGAGGCGAACAAAATACAAAAAAACCATATTATCCGGTATGGATACCATAGGACATTCCATATTTATCTGTTTTTTCTTTGTAGATATCGGTCTCAAAACCAATTTGGCTGCAATAGGAGGAAATTATTTCTTTTTGATTGTATTTTTCTTGTGTGCGATAGCAGGGAAACTAGGAGGCTCACTCATAGGAACAAGCGTAACACATCTAAAACCGAAAAGGGGAGTAAGGGTAGGTATAGGTATGATTCCAAGGGGAGAGGTGGCACTTGCGATTGCCTCTATAGCACTATCCCAGGGGCTCATCCAGCAAGCTGATTTTTCATCTGTCGTGGTAATGGTAATAGTATCCGCGCTTATTACACCGGTACTTCTTAAATGGTCCTTTAGAGAAAAGATGTGAAGATGAAACTTACAAGAAGGGAATTTATAAAAATGCTTTCAATTACTCCCTTCCTTCTATCAAGTATAGGAAAAGGAGAGGGGAGAAAAGAGGCATATTACTACAAACAATTAGGGAATAATAAAGTGCAATGTTTGAATTGCCCCCATCAGTGCGTCCTATCCCCTGGACAGAGAGGAATCTGTCGTGTGCGTGAGAACAAAAAAGGTAAACTGTTTACTCTTGCATATGCCAATCCCTGTGCGGTCCATATAGACCCGATAGAAAAAAAACCCCTCTTTCACTTTTTGCTACAAAGTTCTGTCTTCTCAATTGCTACTGCCGGATGCAATTTCAGATGTAAGTACTGCCAGAATTGGAGTATATCTCAAAAAAGCCCCGAGGAGACAGAAAACTATTTTCTTCCATCACATGAGGTAGTAAGGATTGCAGAAAGGGAGAATATCCCTGTAATAGCATACACATACTCCGAACCCTCTATATTCTACGAGTATATGCTGGATACCGCAAAGATTGCCAATGGAAGAGGCATAAAAAATGTATGGGTTACAAATGGATTCTTGAATCCAGAGCCACTTCGGGAACTTTGTAAATATATAGATGCTGCAAATGTCGATATAAAATGGTTTACAGAAGATCTTTACAGAGAAATTTCTGGTGGGAGTCTAAATCCTGTGCTTTTGACCTGCAAGACACTTGTTAAAAAGAAAGTTCATCTTGAGATAACAAACCTTATTGTACCGACTCTTAACGACGATAAGAAGATGATAAGAGAACTTGTTATATGGGTAAGAGAGAATCTTGGTGCTGACATACCCCTTCACTTTTCCAGATTTTTCCCTATGTATAAACTTCAGCATCTCCCCCCCACACCGGTAAGAACACTCCAGACCGCAAGAGAAATTGCACTGAATGAGGGATTGCATTATGTCTACATTGGAAACTACCCCGGTGGTGAATGGGAAAATACCTATTGTCCAGAGTGTAAAAAACTTCTTATTAGAAGAAAGGGATTTATGATTTTAGAAAGCAATATCACTGGCGGAAGATGCAAATTCTGCAAGCATGAGATATATGGGGTATGGAAATAAATTAAATATCAAAACTCAAACCCGCCTGACGGCAGGCAGGTATCAAAATTATAGCCACACCTGCCTGCTGCAGGCAGGGATTACACAGATTTTTTTTAACACGAATTATCCAAAGGATCCGTATGGATAAATCAAACAGCAGACCGAAGACATGAGACTGAAGACTGAAGACTAAGAATAAAACGTCTTTGGTCTCTGGTCTTAAGTCTATGGTCTTTCTTTTTGATATTTGATTTTTCAGTAACGCTCTGTGTCCATCTGTGGTTAAGGTATATTGAAAGGTAATTATGCTTGATTTCAGAGAAAGGATAAAAAGGGGTGTACTCATTGCCGATGGTGGTATGGGCACTATGCTTTACTCTCTTGGTGTACCCAAGGGACACTGTTACGATGAACTTAATCTGTCAAATCCCGATATAGTAAAGACTGTGCATCGCTCTTATATTGAG
>JAYENM010000122.1:0-3079 GCA_034722095.1 Caldifarciminota bacterium
AGCTGTATAGAACAGAGATTGTGGGGTTACTGGGGCCTGTGGTATAATAGGGGTAGATTACCATTTACACGCCTAAATGGTAATTGATTGAGTGTTATCTTATTATACTCAGTCTTATAGCTAATCTACGCAAAACTGACCCTCTGCGAACCTAAAGCTAATTGCTAAACATAACATTCTATTCCTGGGATTCTACCTTGCAGCTTCTATGGCTAATTTCCTTATTTCTTGAATACCAACACTAATAGAGACAATACCATAGCAATAAAAACAACAATGGGTGATGATGATGGATGTAGTAAAAACAGCGATGAGGTGAAAATCCGAAATAGTAATTATGTCAAGTAAAAAGCTGAACAAAGATATCGATAGTTATCCAATATGGGTAATATAATACCCGAAACGGGTAAATAGCTCGTCTGCCACGTGTAGAAGGAGTACCGATGCCGTCAGAAAGGGCGGCGTCTGCATTTAAAGATGGAAAAAGATATTCACCGCCAGTGAACTAAAGAAGTTATGGGATATTAAACAGCGATACGAGAACGGGGAATTTAGTGAGAACAAGAAGAATGAATAGAACAAAAGTTCATAAATCTCATATAACGAGTAGCGAGGCTAAATCACGGGGATGGAGTCGAATCCCCTCACCTGCCATTCAGCAAGAAACTAAAAAACAGGAGGTGGGAATTGGTTACATGAGTGAACAATTTTTGACACTTACGGCTAATAACACTACATCTACCGATTTAACGGCAAGTTATACAGGGAACAGTATTGATAACACTTGGTATTACCCATATCACACATGGGAAAGCGATTGGAGTGGTATTACGCCGACAATAATTAGGGAAATAGTAAAAGAAAAGGAGGTGACAAAGATGGAGCAGCGAACACTTTTTAAGGTTTATGTTGTTGACCCTAAAAAGAATGGCAAGATTCTCCTGGATGGCAAATTAGTTATCGCTGTCAACGAGAATCAAGCTATGCTCAAAGCGGGCGTGGCTGATATTGCTGATAAAGCAGGTTTGGACTTAGAGCAGGTTGATGTCTATGTCCAGACTGTTGGCACGTTTATCCGCCCTCGCAAAGAGACTCAACGAGTCAAGATAACCAAAGAGGGAGATGACTAATGCAAATCTATCCCTTGAATAGTCAATTGGCTTTGGGGTTTTAACTGTTCTTGCAATTAAAGCCCTAATCCACAAGTCACGAAGTTAATCAATCGCTGAATGGCAGATGAGAGGGTTTGAACTTAATGCCAACTGAAGAATTATCGGTAATAGACCAAATTAAACAAAAGATAGACATTCTTGACCCACTCAAATTCTTTGAACACGTCAAGATACTCGATGCCACCACGAATCAGATTATCAAATATGAGATGTGGCCTCATCTTGTCGAGTTTATCAAGGCGATTTTTGAACATCCTCAAGTAATTGTTCTGAAAAGTAAACAGGTCGGGATTTCGTGGACATTAGCAGCGATAGCTCTCTTCTGGTGTTATAAGATGGGTGGCAACGTGATTATGATTTCTAAGGGGGAAGCTGAGGCGACCGAACTGTTAAGGAAATCCAAGTTTATCTACTCTCAATTGCCGAAACATCTTCAGCTTCAAGTATTAAGCGAAGGTGCGGAGATGTTTTCGTTTAAGAATACGCATTCCAGGATACATACCTTACCTTCGACTGAATACGCTGGCGTGGGAGAGACAGCTTCTCTAGTAATCTGGGATGAGAACGAGTTTCATCCTAACGATAAAGAGAACTGGGCACACTTGAAACCGACCATAGACGCTGGGGCACACGGGATTGTAGTCTCAACTGCTGACCCGACCAAGATAGATAGTCATTTTAAGACCTTATGGAGAGAAGCAAGGAAGGGAAATAATAACTTTTATCCCATTTTCATACCTTGGAACGTTGTTCCTAACCGAACTGAGGAATGGATGGAAAGGATAAAAGGCGATTATTACCTGGAATGGCAGTTTAAAGCTAACTATCCTGAAACCGAGGAAGAGGCTCTTTCTCCAATTACAGGGAGAGTATTCTTTGATGCTACTAGACTTCAGAAATTACGCCAAGAGGTCCTCAAAGAAGAGGAAATAAGACAGGGTGCTATCCATATATTCCACTACCCGATAGTCGGAATACAATATATGGCAGGTGTGGACATGGCAGAAGGCAGGGGTGGAGACTTTTCAGTCCTCTGGATAGAGGGCAGAAGAGGCTTAGAGAGGGAATTGTGTGCTGTAATCCACTCAAATCAGATATTAGGCGACACTTTTGCTTTTATGTCGCACGAACTACTCAAGGAATACTACAATCCGAGAGTAATTTGTGGTGCAGACCCCTATGGAGTGCGATTTTTAGATGATTTAATCTCTCTTGGCTACGATAGAGGCAAAATCTACTGCTCTGACGAGAAAAGAGAGAAATTAGGCTACAAGGAAAGTGTCAAAACAAGAGATAAAGACCTTATTGAGCTAGATAGAGCTATCAGAGAGGGACTAAAAATCTCTTATATCCCTGCAATAGAGGAATTATTCGCTTTTCAGCTAAAAGAATCTAAATCAGGGACACGAATAGAGGCAGCTGAAGGCTCACATGATGACCTTGTAATGGCTGCCTGTCGAGCCAACTTTGGGTTCAAACAATATAAAGGTGCTAATCAGGGGATAACTGTCAGTTATCCTCGGACTTGGAGAGGTTAAATTGAAGAACATTGACGACATAAATGAGAAAGTAGAGAAACGAAAAAGGCAATTAGAACCTTTGTTCACAAAAGACAAAGAAAATTATGACCTATGGATTGGGCAAGAACAGAAGTTCGATGACCATCCCATGTCTGTAAATATTACGGGAACCGAGATGACTGGTCTTTCTCGCAGGGTTCAGGCATCGCTGGTTCGTTCCAATCTTGATATTCATGTCAGACCACCTAATCCCTTGCCCAACAATGATGCTGAAGATACAGCTAATCGTGAAGAGGATATGTATTATCATGGGTTCACTATGGCTGATGAGAGATTAGCTATGAGAGGGGATGCTCCCTTGCTGATGAGTGCTGCATGGCAGGCAGT
>JAYENM010000123.1:0-3063 GCA_034722095.1 Caldifarciminota bacterium
GAGAAAGAGGAATAAGCGTGAATCCTTTCTCCTGTACCTTACCATACAACCGTTTAATTTCTCTTTTGTTTAGCAGTAATTTTCTCTTTCTTCGAGGAGGAATTGCATCCATTGCATCTTCATAGGGAGCTATATACATACCCACAGCAAATACTTCACCATCCTCTATTACACAATATGAATCCCGAAGATCTGCTTTTCCGCCCCTTAAAGACTTTACCTCGCTTCCTTTCAATGCAATTCCTGCCTCATATGTCTCAAGAATAAAGTAGGTATGCCGTGCCTTTCTATTTTCTATTGATTTCATCTGCCTTTCCTGCCTTTAGACATTTTGCACAAATCCATATCTTTTTGGCTTTTCCGTCTATTGTTACATTTACTTTTCGCAGATTTGGTTTTTGGTATTTCTTCGTTACATTGTGAGCATGACTTACATTTGCCCCAACAAGCCTTGTCTTCCCACATATCGCACATTTCGCCATAATTCCTCCCTTCGTTGAGATAGGTATTGTGAAAAATTTAATGCACAGCATTCTTCGAACCACAGATTCGCCCCGTTAAATAATTCCAATAATAAATGTCTCCGTGTGCTTAAAACTATTCTATTTAACAGGGTGAACCCTGTTAAATAGTTACAAAATTAAGTACAAGTAATTACTCCTGGTACTTTATTTAATGGGGAAACCACAGAGGAATCAATTAAAGACTATCAATTAATTTCCAATGCCTAATGTCTAGAGTCGAATGTCTATGGTCTGATGTTTGTTGTCTATTTTCCATTAGTCATTTTAATGACTTCTATTATACCATCTTTTTTCCCATTTGTCAACTATTTTTTATCCGCGGAATCTTTTCTACTTGATTGCTTAGGGAAGTATACATTTTTCTGGTTAACAGGAAATTTATCTCCTCGGTTCTCGTTTTCATACGAATTTTGTAGATAATCCTTGTTACTTTCTCTTTAAACACAGGACTTCCCAAAAGTCATTTTAACAGGGTAAGAGAGATTTTTATTTCTGTTTTTCAATATTTAACAGGGACTTCCTACCTACCGGTAGGCAGGTAAGAGACCTGTAAGAGACAACCTATTTTTAGTTTTAACAGGGATTCTATGAGAATTTAAGAGATAATCTTATTTTTAGTCTCGTGCAAGTCTCGTCCCTGCCTACCGACAGGTAGGCAATCCCTGTTAATAAATAAACACAAAGAGAGGCACAGATTTTTAATCTATAGAGTTATTGCTCATTTTTCCTAAACCACCTAAAAATGCCCTTAAGATACGCCGTAAAATGTTCAAAATACGGGGTTTTTGGCAAGAGACAACAGCGTAAGGCATTACAAAATGAAGACTTACATTGGTTTAGGAAATCGTCATTTTTGGCTTTTGTTCGAAGAATGCTGTGCATAAGTCGTTGATATATAAGGGATTAGAGTTTTGGGAAACCCTGTCTTTAAACAGGGAACTTAAGAGATCGCCTGCCTGCCGTCAGGCAGGAAAGAGAAATGTTTTTTGTTTTTGTTTTGTGTCAAGAGGTAACTCTCATTCGAGTCTGTGACCTGACACCACAAACTACTTCTTATCTCTTTAGTTGGAGACTTCGTGTTCTCTTTCAATCCCTGTTAACTTCTTTCTTTTTTCTTGACAAACAGTAGGGCAAACCTTTAGGTTTGCTTTAACGCAAGGCTTAAGCCTTGCCCTACCACCTTTTTGATTTATACCTATCTGTGAGAATCTGCGTTCACCCTGTTAAATAATTATAAAATTAGATTTAGCGATCGACGACAGTGACTTATTTAACAGGGTTAATCTGCGTCCAATTTTTTTCTTGACAAATTGAAATTTTTATGTTATAATTATATTGAAAATGAAAAGCAATGTCAAAAATAGCGAATTAAAATCAGTCAGGAGATATCTTTATGAGAAGGGCTTAAAACACTCTCTAAAGAGACATACTATTGCCGAGTTGTTTTTTAGAGAGGACAAACACCTGAGTATTGAAGAACTATATGACAAGGTAAAGAAAATAGACCCAGATATAAGTTTCTCCACTGTATACAGGGCGCTTAGGCTTTTTGAGAGGGCGGGACTTGCAGTATCCAGAAGATTTATGGATGGGATAACGAAGTTTGAACCAGTTCACCCAAAAGAGCATCACGACCATTTAATCTGTGTGAGGTGCGGTAAGATAATAGAATTCAAAAGTAAAAAGATTGAAGACCTCCAGAAGGAGATTGCCAGAGCCTACAAATTTGAGTTGTTAAACCATAGACTGGAATTATACGGATATTGTAATAAATGCAGGAGAGGACCCGTAAATCGTAAACCGTGAAACGGGAATAAAACTAACAACTATCTAACGAACGAACCAACTAATCAGGTATAATGAACATTATACCAGGGGGTAAGGTGGCAATTGTAGATTTAGCAAGTATGAGACAGGGAGAAGGAGGAAGGGTAGTAAGGATTAAGGGAGGTCGTGGTCTTCAGAGGAGGCTGGAGGTTCTTGGGGTAAGGGTGGGGGTAAGGATAGAGAAGGTATCCGGGTACTTTATGAGAGGTCCTGTAGTGGTCAGGAGCGGTAATACAGAAGTAGCGATTGGCTATGGAATGGCAAGAAGGATAATGGTGGAGGTTCTATGAAGATACTTCTTATGGGGAACCCCAATGTGGGGAAAAGTGTAGTATTTTCAAGGCTTACAGGTGCTCATGTGATAGCTTCAAACTATCCTGGAACCACGGTTGAGTTTACAAAGGGATATATGAGATTGACGGGGAAGAGGGTAGAGGTTATTGATGTTCCGGGTACCTACACCCTTGAGCCCACTTCAAAGGCAGAGGAAGTTGCGGTAGATATGTTAAAGGAGGCAAAAGAGGACCCTGAAAATATCGTAATAAATGTGGTGGATGCAACTAATCTGGAGAGAAACCTCAATCTCACATTGCAGCTGTTAAAAGAAGGAATACCAGTTGTCGTATGTCTGAACCTCTGGGATGAGACAAAACACACCGGGATTGAGATAGACGCGAAAAAGTTAGAGGAGATTCTGGGTGTGCCGGTGGTT
>JAYENM010000124.1:0-3061 GCA_034722095.1 Caldifarciminota bacterium
TTACAGGGATCGTATGAGAATTCAAGAGAAAAATAATTTATAAATAAATATCTCTTATAATCTCTTGAGTTCCCTGTTGAGAAGAAGAGAAAATTTCTTTAAATCCCTGTTTTAACTTATAAATTTCAATGTACAAAGGTTAAGAGGCAAGATAAAGGGACTAGTTTTACATGTCCGGTAGACAGGCAAGATAAGAGGTCACAGAGGGTGGTGAAAATCTCCTGTCCACAGGATTCTTCGAACGATTCTTTATTACTCGATAATCCTCTGTGTTCTCTGTGGTTCGAAGAATGCTGTGCATTAGATTTTTGACAATACTGATTTTACCCAGAGGAGGTGTTAATGCCCAGGAGAAAAAGACCAGAAAAAAGGGAAATACCACCCGAATATGAATATGGTAGTGTCCTTGCACATAAATTTATTAACTGTCTTATGAAGGATGGTAAGAAAGGACTTGCCCAGAGGATATTTTATGAGACACTCAAAACAATAGAAAAGAAAACGGGCAAACCTGGAATTGATACATTCAATCAAGCCATAGAAAATGTTAAACCAATGGTCGAGGTGAAACCCAGAAGGATTGGTGGTGCTACATATCAAGTACCGATGGAGGTGAGAAAGGAAAGGCGTATATCGCTTGCTATAAGATGGATGTTAGACGCTGCTAAAACAGCTCAAGGTAGACCAATGCACGATAAACTGGCCGATGAAATCATAGCTGCATCTAAGAGGGAAGGAAATGCAATAAAGAAGAAGGAGAATACACATCGTATGGCAGAGGCAAATCGTGTCTTTGCACAGTTTAAATGGTAATCAAAGACTTGCCTGTCTTCTTCGGTCAATTTGTATACTTTATTCTGGTGCTTTAATACACCAAAAAGGACTTTCAATACATAGATCGTCTTCCCCGGTGAATGAATTTTAGATTGATAGCAGCTCCTCCAAATGGACCAGGGTGGAGGAACGGATAAAATATGGAGTTTGTACTCGAGGCACGCTCACTACATAAAAGGTACAAAGAGGATTCTGGAGAGCTTGTCGTTCTCAAAGATGTTTCTTTGACAGTCAAAAAGGGTGAAATCGTCGTGATTGTAGGACCATCTGGTTCTGGTAAGTCTACGCTCCTCTATATCCTTGGTGGACTCCTGAGACCTACTGCCGGAGAGGTATTCATTGATGGAGAAAGCCTATTTGACCACAATGGCAGAGAACTCGCAATTATCAGAAATAAAAAAATAGGTTTTATATTTCAATTTCATCACCTCTTGCCAGAATTTACAGCACTTGAGAACGTAGCTATGCCTCTGTGGATAAGAGGTGAGAACAGAATAGAAAGAGCAAAAGAAATCCTTGAGCTGGTATCGATTGCACACAGAAAAAGCCATCTACCATCTCAACTTTCAGGGGGGGAGAGGCAACGTGTCGCAGTAGCAAGGGCACTCGCAAATGACCCGTCTATTGTGCTTGCTGATGAACCATCGGGGAATCTGGATAGAGAACTCTCTCTATCCCTCCATAATTTAATAAGAAAAATTGCTACAGAAACTGAGCGTACATTTGTTATAGTGACACATAAAGAATCTATGAAGGAGATAGCAGATCGTGTATTCAAATTGGCTGACGGCAGGCTTGAGCCTGTAAGATAAAAGATGAGAAAGCCGTTAATTGCAGGTAACTGGAAGTTAAATAAGGGAGGGAAAGACGCTGTGCAACTCTCCCGCAATATCAAGGAGGGTGTCAGGGATATTAATAATGTTGATGTATTGATATGTCCTCCTTTTACTGCACTTATGGGGGTCTATGAAACCATAAAGGACTCATCGGTAAAACTCGGTGCCCAGAACTGCTTCTATGAAATGAAAGGGGCATATACAGGAGAGATTTCACCACTCTTTCTCATTGACGTGGGATGTGAGTATGTGATCATGGGTCACTCTGAAAGAAGACAGTATTTTGCTGAAACGGAAGATATTATTGGAATGAAACTAAAATCTGCGGTAAGTGTAGGTCTGAACGCGATACTCTGTGCAGGAGAGAAACTGGAAGAAAGGGAAAATGGTAAGGCATTTGATGTCGTAAAAAGACAACTGGAAGGGAGTCTCTCTGACATACCAGAAGATTATATTCAAAAAATAACAATAGCATATGAACCTGTCTGGGCAATTGGCACAGGTAGAACCTGTGAGCCAGATGTAGCGAATAAGATGCATCGGTTTATACGGAACTGGATTGGAGAGAAGTTCGGGAATAAGAGCGCAGAGAAGATAAGAATTCTTTACGGTGGCAGCATCAAGCCCCGTAACATCTCCTCCCTTATTGAGAAAGAGGATATAGATGGGGGACTTGTGGGAGGAGCAAGTATAAATCCAGAGTCGTTTCTTGAGATAATAAGAGCAATTAGTTTGTTAGTTGGTTAGTTTGTTAGTTTGTCAGTTGGTTAGTTTGTTAGTTGGTTGGGTAGGCGGGTAGGAAATTTGTGTCAAACGCATAGTTGGAGGCTTTATGCACACATTTTTGCTTGTTATACATACAGTATGCAGTATTTTATTGTTGATGGTGATACTCCTTCAACCCTCTAAGAGTGGGGGACTCTCAGGTATGTTTGGAGGAGGAGGGACAACATTCTTTGGTGGAAAGGGGGCAGCCCCGTTCCTCACAAAAATTACCATTATACTTGCCGCTGTATTTATCATGACATCTGTGGTGCTCACAACGATGTCAAAAACTCAAGCAAGAACCTCTGCAATAGAAAAAGCCATAGAGAAGGGCGAATTCAGTCCGAGTGGCTGGCCAATACCAAGAACTGGTTCTGTAATGATGGACACCATAGAGTAAATCAAACATCAAAATTAGATAAATAGACTTGTGACGAAGGGTCCTTAATCTCTTGTCTTGAGTCTATGGTTTTTCTCTTTAATTTTCGATATTTAATTTTTGACTTTGTCCCAAAGCGCTGTGACGGCAAAAATTATACTGTAAAGTTATGAGCAATGATAAGCCACTCGGGGTGTACCAAAATATACAAATTGAATCGGTGTCCGTAACCTTTTGGTAGCCGCAA
>JAYENM010000125.1:0-3043 GCA_034722095.1 Caldifarciminota bacterium
TCTAGTTTATCTAAGTATTTTATATCGCCAGTAGCCCTATACATATCAGCATAGGCTTGCATGAGGTAACTTTCTGACCAGGCTAGCAAGGCACCCGTTGGAAAACCGTCTATATTTAAGTACTTGCTGTAACCTTCACCATTATTTACTTTATTATCAAGTTCATCAAATAGGCTACACAAAGAATCAGTCGTAGGATATTCTTCCCTATCATTGACAGAAACCTCTTTCCCGCATCCTAAGCTCAAAAATGGCGTGCTAATCAAAATAATAAGAATAATCGTAACTAAAGCGGTTATTTTTTTATTTTTCGTCTGTGACATATCTCTATTTACACCTCTCCCAAGTTATTTATGATAAATTTGTATTTGCCAGCTTCTGTGGTTGAGATTGAATCTACATAATCAAATTTAATATTAATCTTCCCAACATGTTTATAAAATGAATCTCTGATAAATGCTTCATCCTCTTTTTTATACACCTTTCCTTTGATAATCTTGCAGGTAATGGAGTTAGAGTCTCCCTGAATAATTTGATATTGTTCTATATCAAATTTGCCCATTAGAACTGTAAGAACAGGGCTTCCAATGATTATGTTGTTTAATTTGAGAAAATCGGTTACGCGTCCAGAGATTCCCTTGAGTAGGGGTGTATGTCGGCCGCAGGTGCACGCTGAATCAGAAATAATGCCTAGGTCCCCAGTATCATACCTTATAAACGGTAAGGCATAGTTATATAAACTGGTGGCTAGAATTTTGCCTTCTTGGTTGATAATCTGCCTTCCCTCATCATCAACTACTTCTAAAATAGCTCTTTCTGTATTTATGTGCATGCCACAATGTTGTTCACATTCGCAAGCTGAAATTCCACCATCATTCAGACCATAATTATCAAAGACCTTTACACCAAGAACCTCCTCTATTAAAGTTCTTTGTTTGTCAAATAACTTCTCGGCAGTAGTAAAAATAGCTTTGGGCTGAAAATCAAGTTTCAGATTATTGTCTTGAATAAATTTGGCGAAGAGATAAATAGAGGAAGCATAGCCTCTAATAAAATCAGGTTTCCACCTGTTAATATCATAGAAGTATTTGAATAGATTCTCTTTGCTCATTTCAAAAGAGGAGTAGTGTCGGGAATTGAGAAAGAACTCTTGAATTTTCTTTTTTGTTTCTGATTTTGTAGTCGGAATCAACGAAGAACCAGCAATAACTGCAACTTTATCTCCCATCTCATAGCCTCCGTATCCCCAGCCACAATATAATAAACCCACTCCCCTTTCGTAATCTTCCGTTGACATCCTGTACTTGAGAGGCTCTCCAGTTGAGCCACCTGTAGAACCATTTAAGTATTTTAGTTTATTTATATTCTTGGGAATAAAATCCTGCTGGTTTTCTTTGATAGTTTGTTTAGTTAAAATTGGAAGTTTCTCTAAACCTTTAATAGTAGTGATATTGCTTGGCACAATGCCGAGTTGGTTAAATAGCTTCGTGTAGTAGGGAACGTTTTCGTAAGCGAAACTTATTAGCTCTCTTAATTGTTTCTCTTGTTGATTTCTTAACCATTCATAGGATTGCCATTGCGTTTGTTGAAAATTATTATAATAGGAGATTACGCAGGGGCGTTTTAGAAAATAACCTGCTTTAAAGATAAGTTTATGTAACATCTTATTTGTCATGCCTCCTTATACTAAACCCTGATACGAAATCTTTAACCATACTCAGTTCGTTTTTATTGAAGCCCTTCAGTGCAAATATGATAGCAGAATATATAACCGCACCCAAGAGGATGGAAATGATAACTCTGGTTATACTTAATGGGTTAAATAACCAGATAATGAGTGCCATTACTGCCGAGGCTAGAACGCTCTTTGCTATGAAAGGTAAGCCAAGGTCAAATTTAAAATATCTCAAAGAGATGACCGTGGTAACTACCCCCAAAACAGCATATGCAATCAGGCTAGCCATTGAAGCTCCCAGGATACCCATGCGTGGAATAAGCAGCAGATTCAAGCCTATATTCAAGGCGGCTGAGACACTGAGAAGCCTTACTACCCAGCAAGTCTTCTTTACCAAATAGATTACATGCAGACATACCTGGTAAAGACCGTAAAAAAGGATTCCAAAGGATAGAAAGGGAATGACTATGCTCCCTGGGGTGAATTCTGAAGTCGTTAATATACGAAGAAGAGGTGATGCCAGGATAGATAAGCCAAAGGCAGCGGGTATAGCCAGCATCATCACATACTTAAGCGAATACTTAAGATAAGTTCTGGTTTTAGCTATCTCACCATCATCGTATGATTTTGAAACTGTGGGGAGTAAAACCACCTGTAAAGGACCTAGAAAGAGAGAAATTAGATGAGCAAGGCTGTAAGCAGCAGTATATATCCCAACATCATTGGCTTCCATGAAATATCCAATCATATATCGGTCGCTCGAGTTTATGATCCACAACATAGCGCTAGTGGGAACAAGAGGCAATCCATATTTTAGATAGCTCTTTAACTCAGTGAACCTGGGAAGCTGAAAGCCAACCTGCTTCAAAGCGATAAAAAAAGCGATGGCAAGGCACAGGATATCGCTGATTATGACGGCAATGATAACCCCTTTTAGCTCCCAACCCAGGAGCAAAAAACAGCCCATAAGTCCCACTTGGGCCGCAGCTTTTGCCACTGTCAGTGCAGAATACCATTTCATCTGCCTGAAGGTGCGAAAAAAGGTTACGCCTATCTGGCTGAGAGTCTGGGTGAGAATCATGAAGGAGGCAAGCTTAACTAAGTATGAGCTATTTATATCACCTATGATGGAGGAGGCAAAAAGATCGGAGCAAAGAATCAAAATGAGAGAGACAAGTATTCCAGCGCCAAGGACAGTAAAAACCACGGATAGAAATCTCTCACGAATCGTATCAGTATCTGTCTCCGCAGCTAGAAAGCGAGTGAAGGCTGCTTGTAGACCCAACACAGCCAGCGGCGTGACCAGAACGATAGTCACCCAGATGAGGGACCAGGTGCCGTAGAGAGAAGCGCCAAGAAATTTAGTTA